>CAJXTJ010000027.1 GCA_913061165.1 uncultured Polaribacter sp. | reverse complement strand
TCTACACGTAAGGAGTCGTCGGCAGCGTCAGATGTGTATAAGAGACAGATTATATACATACTTATTAAATAGAAAGACGCCAATAATTGCAAGAACTATGGGTAAGAAGGCTTTTTTTAAGCTCTCCCAAACAAACAAGTAAAAGCCCGTTCTACCATAATAATTATGGAGTCTTTTACCTATAAATGCCGTTCTTTTTTTTCTAATTTTCTTTTTCTTTTCCAAGGAGCAAATCTTTTAGTGAAAGTACAAAAATAAGGACAAAATCTAAGTAAATTAGAATAGAATTTTAGAATCATTGTTTTTATTAGAAAAAAGTACATTCTCTAAATATTAGTATTAATTTTACCACATGATTTGGCTTACAGATACCATAGCGTTTCCCGGATATGATTGCACTTCTGAAGAGGGTGTTATTGCTTTGGGTGGAGATTTGTCTGTAGAAAGGTTAACGCATGCATACAAGAACGGAATTTTCCCATGGTTCTCGGATAACGACCCTATTGTTTGGTATTGCCCTTTTAAGAGAATGGTACTATTTCCTACAGAAATAAAAATTTCTAAATCGATGCAAAAAATTATCAATAAGAATGCATTTACAATTACAGAAAATATTGCTTTTGAAGCAGTAATTTATAATTGTAAAAATATGGATAGAAATGATGGTTTTGGAACTTGGATTACCAATGATATGGAGCAAGCGTATATTAATTTGCATAAAAAAGGCATTGCAAAATCGATAGAAGTTTGGTTTAAAGATGAATTAGTTGGTGGTTTATACGGGGTAGAGATTAATCATATTTTCTGTGGAGAAAGTATGTTTAGTAAAGTTTCTAATGCTTCGAAATTAGCATTTATGCACCTTGCTAAAAATAAAAATTACAAATTAATAGATTGTCAAATTTACAATGAGCATCTGGCAAGTTTAGGAGCTAGAGAAATTGATAGAAGTTTGTTTTTGAGTATTCTGAAAACATAATTTTATGCACGAAATAGAAATCAATCAACTATTTCTCCACGATGCGGTTTTAAAGCATCTCTGTATATTTTCATAGTACTTTCATCAACAATAATAAAAGCCGAAGATAACATTGGGTTTACTTCTAAAACACCAATTTCATGAAAAGCTAATTTTTCTAAAGTTGCAAATTCTTTTAAATGAATGGTATGGTGTTTTGCGGTTTTTTTGGCGTCTTCTCCTCTAAAATCCCATAATAATTTTATTTTTCTATCCATAGTTTAGTTGTTTATAAAAATAAATAAGTGACCAGATGTAAAACTGATTTCCACTTCATTTTCAATTGCCTTATTTCTAGTTCCTATTCGTTTTCCAAAAGCTAAATTCTCATTATTTAATGGGTATTGCAAACCTTTTGTAGTAATTTCTTTGGCTTTAGGAAACGGAACTAAAGAAATGGTTTTGTGCTTACAGTTGGGTATTGTAATTTTTTTATCTGCTAAAAAATAGCTTCCATGATTGTCAAAAAAAGTAATTTTTAATTTCTCTTTCCATTTAATTGCCGTGTTTAGGTTTCCTAAAAAATGATCTTGCTCTTTTCCGCTAGCTCCAAACACATCTACAGTGGTATGTCCTTTATCAAAAATAATTTGAAGCATTTTATCGAAATCTGTAAAATTTTGATCGGGTGTTTCTATCGCTTCAATTTCTTTTGGAAGCGTTTCTAGAGAATCGAAATCGCCAGAAATAAAGTGAGGGGTTATATTATTTTCTAGTAAATATTGATACGCACCATCTGTTGCGCAAATAATTCTATAGTCAGAAAAGTTGGGCAGTTTTTTTGGTTGTTCACCATGTAGTAGTAAAATAACTTTATTCGTTTTCATGACTGTAAAAATACTTATTTCAAATGAATGAGATAGGTAAATATATCGAATGAATTTTAATAGTTGTTATTTTAGCTGTAATAGATTGGGGTGCATAAATAATGCGCCACCAAAGTATAAAAAATCGATAATAAATAAATTAAAAATTATATCTGTGGATTCTATAAAGAAAATGTACTTAAAAAGTTGATTGACATTTCATAGAAATAGTTTTATCTTTGATACAAAATTTAGACTTTTGAATACTGCACAATTTATTCCAGACAGACCTTTAGAAACGATAGAAAAAGCTAGTTTTACTTGGCAAACACCCAGTAATATTGCATTGGTTAAATATTGGGGAAAAAGTGACCCTCAAATACCTAAAAACGCTTCTATTAGTTTTACTTTAAAGAATTGTCATACCATTACTACCATCGATTTTTCTAAAAAAGAAACAACAGCAGAAGCAGTATTTGAATTGTTTTTTGAAGGAAAAGAAAAGGAAGAATTTAAGCCTAAAATTGCATCTTTTTTTAAAAGAGTACAAGCATATTGTCCGTATATTCTTGGATATAAAATGACGATCAATTCAGAGAATTCTTTTCCACACTCTAGTGGAATTGCCTCTTCTGCAAGCGGTTTAAGTGCGATTGCAATGTGTTTGATGAGTTTAGAGAAAGCATTAAATCCAAATTTATCAAAAGACGCTCTCAATAAAAAAGCTTCATTTTTAGCCCGTTTAGGTTCTGGTAGTGCAAGTAGAAGTATCGAAGGTCCCTTAGTTGTTTGGGGAAATCATCCAGAAATAGCGGGTAGTTCAGATGTGTTCGGAGTTCAGTTTCCTTATAAAGTGCATGCTAATTTCGAAAACTACCAAGATGCAATTTTGTTGGTAGATAAAGGTGAAAAACAAGTTTCTAGCACCGTTGGGCATAACTTAATGCATGAACACCCATATGCTGAAAATAGATTTACACAAGCAAATGAGAATTTAGGGAAGATTTCTAAAATCCTTCAAGAAGGAAATATGAAAGATTTTATAAATTTAGTGGAAAGTGAAGCGTTAACTTTACATGCAATGATGCTTACAAGCAACCCGTATTTTATTCTAATGAAGCCCAATACGCTAGAGATTATTCATAAAATATGGGAATATAGATTAGCTAAAAATAGTAATATTTGTTTCACTTTAGATGCAGGGGCTAATGTGCACGTGTTGTATCCTGAAAATGAAAAAGAAGCTATTAATCAATTTATTGAAAGCGAGTTAGCAAATTACTGTCAGAAAAAACAGTATATTTATGACTCGGTTGGTTTAGGAGCAAAAAAGCTATAATCTGAATATTCTTTTAACTTATAAATTCGTATTTTTGTAGCGAGAAAAAGTAAACTATGAAAGGACCACTATTTTATGCTAAAATCTTGTTGTTTGGAGAATATGGAATTATAAAAGATTCTAAAGGCCTTGCAATTCCTTACAATGCGTATAGAGGTGCTTTAAAAACTTCAGAAAGTCTTATAGGAAAATCATTAGAATCCAATCAAAATTTAGACCGATTTTATAAATACTTAGCTGCATTACAAACAGACTTAGTTTCCTTTAACTTGGTGTCTTTTAAAAAAGATGTAGAAAACGGAATGTATTTTGACTCTTCGATACCACAAGGATATGGAGTTGGAAGTTCTGGTGCTTTAGTAGCTTCTATCTATGATAAATATGCGGCAAATAAAACAACTGTTTTAGAAAATTTAACGAGAGATAAGTTGTTAAATTTAAAAGCAATTTTCGCTTTAATGGAGTCTTTTTTTCATGGTAAAAGTTCTGGTCTAGATCCTTTAAATAGTTATTTAAGCTTGCCTATTTTAATCAATTCGAAAGACCATGTAGAACCTGCAGGGATACCTTCGCAAAAAGAAGGTAAAGGAGCAGTGTTCTTATTAGATTCTGAACAAGTTGGTGAAACAGAGCCGATGGTAAATATCTTTATGAATAAGATGAAGAATGAAGGTTTTAGAAAAATGATTAGTGAAGAGTTTTCTGCGACAACAGATGCCTGTATTGAAGATTTTTTACAAGGAAATGTAAAATCTTTATTTGGTAACGTAAAATCTTTATCTAAAATAGTTTTAACTAATTTTAAACCAATGATTCCAGATGCTTTTCATAAAGTTTGGGAAAAAGGAATTGCTACAAATGACTACTATTTAAAACTATGTGGTTCTGGTGGAGGTGGTTATATTCTAGGTTTTACTGAAGATTTTTCAAAAGCTCAAAAAAGTTTAAAAGACTATAAATTAGAATTGGTTTACAGATTTTAAAAAAAAAACGCTTTATGATTCCTCAAAAAGCAAAACACATAACACTCAAGTTTTTTAGTCTCTTTTCTGCAGTTAGAGCATACAATATTTTAGTATTGGTATGCGCCCAGTATTTAGCAGCTATTTTTATTTTTTCGCCAACAAAATCTTTAAAAGATGTTGTTTTCGATTTGCATCTTCTTTTTTTAGTATTGGCCTCTGTTTTTGTAATCGCTGGCGGGTATATTATAAACAATTTTTATGATGACGCGGTAGATAAAATTAATAGACCTTTAAAATCGGGTCTAGATAATTACGTAAAACAAGCAACGAAGCTAAGACTTTATTTTTTTTTAAATTTTACTGGATTTTGTTTCGGGGTTTTAATTTCTTTTAGAGCAGCATTGTTTTTTGCAGTGTACATTTTTGCTATTTGGTTTTATTCTCACAAACTTAAAAAACATCCATTTATTGGTGTAATTTCAGCCACTGTATTAACTATTTTACCTTTTTTTGCTGTTTTTGTGTATTATGAAAATTTTTCTGAAATTATATTCGTTTATGCAGTATTCTTGTTTTTAGTAATTATGGTGCGTGAATTAATTAAAGATTTACAAAATATGAGAGGTGCAATTGCAAGTAATTACAGCACTTTATCTTTGGTTTACGGAGAGCGTAAGACAAAACAGCTTGCAATTTTGGTATTACTTTTTACAGGCATACCCATTACTATTTTATTCAGTTACCCTGCATTAAGTTACATGCGCTATTATTTTTATTTTGCACTAATCGTTTTAGTTTTTGTTGGTTTTTATCTTTGGAAATCCAAGAATATAATGCACTATAGAATACTTCATAATATTTTGAAACTATTACTGTTTGTTGGTGTTTTATGTTTAACATTTATAGATACTTCACTATTGTTAGATAAAGTAATTGATATATTGAACTAAAATTCAAGAATATAACTACCTTTGCCAAAATTTTTAAAATGAACTCAAATAGAAACTCGTCGAGAGGACGACAAGAAGGTAAGAAAAGTACTCCTCTTAGTAGAAAAAGTACTTCATCTAGTAAGAAAAGTACTCCATTAAGTAGAAATACGCCTAAAAAAACGTTTACTAAAATCAAAGAAGCGCCAAAATCTGACGAATCATCAGGAATTCGCTTAAATAAATACATTGCTAATTCAGGTGTTTGTTCTAGACGTGAGGCAGATACATATATAGAACACGGTAGTGTAGAGGTAAATGGTAATTTAGTAACCGAGATGGGTTACAAGGTGCAACCAGATGATATTGTTCGTTTTGACGGAACAAGCATTACACCAGAACAGAAAAAATATATCTTATTAAATAAGCCTAAGAATTACATTACCACCATGGACGATGATCGTGGCAGAAAAACGGTAATGGACTTGGTTTCAAATGCTTCAAAGGAAAGAATTTATCCTGTTGGGCGTTTAGATAGAAATACAACGGGTCTATTGTTGTTTACGAATGACGGAGAATTAGCAAAAAAGTTAACACATCCAAAACACGATGTACGTAAATTATACCATGCATCTTTAGATAAGAAGCTTGAGTTAAAAGATTTAGAGAAATTACGAGGAGAAGTAATCATTGAAGGTAAAAAAGTTTTTATTGACGCAGTTTCTTATGTAGACGGTCAGCCAAAATCTGAAGTAGGAATTGAAATTCATTCTGGTAGAAACAGAATTGTACGTAAGATTTTTGAACACCTTGGTTATAAAGTAAGTAAACTAGATAGAGTAATTTTTGCTGAATTAACAAAGAAAAACTTACCGAGAGGAAGATGGAGAGAGTTAACAAATCAAGAATTGAGTAATCTTCAAATGTTGAAATAATTTCTTCAGCTTATAAATATATAAACCTTTTAGAAGTTAAATTCTAAAAGGTTTTTTTATGAAATTTGAACGATATAATCAATCAATCTTGCGGCCAAACCTGCAGTGCTGCCATCCACATCAAAATCTGGATTAAGTTCTGCAATATCGCAAGAAATTACTTTTTTACTTTCGAATAAAAAAGCAAGTACTTTGTATACAAAGAGCGGTGTAAAACCTAATGAAGAAGGCGCGCTAACTCCAGGAGCGTAGGCAGATGAAAATCCGTCTAAATCTATTGTAATATATAGGTAATCTACATTTTTAATAAAAGCATTCAATTTTATTTTGAGATTTTCACTAAACGTTTCACACTCAAAATTTGAAACATAAGAAACGTTCTTTTTTGCTGCAATTTCAAAAAGTTCTTTCGGGTTTGATTGTTGTTGAATTCCGATTGCAAAATATGCAACATCATTATTTTCTGTTAAAATCTGATTAAAAGGTGTTCCTGAATTTGGTTGTGTTTCAACAACTCTTAAGTCGAAATGTGCATCAAAATTTATAATTCCTATTTTATTTTTTGAAATGTTTTTGAGGGCATCTTTAATTCCATTGAAATTGGCGTAGGCAATATCATGACCGCCACCAATTGCAATAGGTAATACATTTTGTTGAATTAACTTAGTAATGGTTTTAGAAAGCGCTTTTTGGCAGTCTTCTAAATTTTTATCAATACAAACAACATCACCAAAATCTGTAATTTTTTTATCTTTGAAGTGAATCGGAAGTTTACCTAATTTATTACGTATACTTTTTGGACCTTTTCTGGCGCCAATTCTACCTTGATTTCTTTTCACACCTTCATCACAAACGTAACCAACCAAACCAATGTTAATGTTTTTTTTGCTGTTTATATCTTCAATATGAGCAACTGCTATTTCTTGATGCCAATACTGATTTTCTAGCTCAGATTTTCTACCTGAATATTCCTCTTTATTCCCAGCTTCATAACCGACTTTTAAATCTTTAAAAAAACTCATAATTATGATTTTTTAATTTCTAACCCTTTTAAAAACACTTTTTCAATGCAATGGTTTCCAAAAGAATACGGAATAAAACTATAAGAATTAATTTCTTTTGTTAAAATCAAATTTGCTAATTTCCCTTTTGTGATTGTTCCTACTTTATCTTGTAGGTTCATTGCATACGCCCCATTAATGGTACCTGCATTGATGGCTTCTTCTGGTGTCATTTTCATTTTTATACATGCAGTAGCCACTACAAAATTCATATTGCCAGAAGGAGCAGAACCTGGATTGTAGTCTGTTGCCAGCGCGAGGGGTAAACCTGCATCTATCATTTTTCTAGCAGGCGTATACGGGATGCTTAAAAAGTAAGAACAACTCGGCAAAGCAACTGGCATTGTTTTGGTGTTTTTCAAAGCTTCAATATCCTCAGATCTCATTTCTTCTAGATGATCTACGGACAACACATCATTTTTTATTCCTGCTTGTATTCCACCAATGGTAGTAAACTGATTTACGTGAATTTTACCCACCAAACCGTACTTTTTTCCAGCGTCTAAAATTTGTTGTGTATCCGCAACTGAAAAATAGCCAGTTTCGCAAAAAATATCTATAAAGTCTGCTAAGTTTTCTTTTTGAATTGCAGGGAGTATATCGTCAATTAACATTTGTAAATACCCGCTTTTATTGTATTTATAGGTCTCAGGAAGTGCATGTGCGCCTAAAAAAGTGGCTTTTATTTCTATTGGATACTTTTCTTTTAATTTTCTAATAACTCGCAGCATTTTTAGCTCTGCATCTTTTGTTAAACCATAACCAGATTTAATTTCTACAGCACCCGTGCCTAATTGGATAATTTCTTCTAACCTAACTTTACTTTGATTGTAGAGGTCTTCTTCAGAAGTGGTTTGCAGACGTTTGGCAGAGTTTAAAATTCCACCGCCATTGTCTGCAATTTCTTTATAAGAAAGGCCGTTTATTCGATCTACAAATTCATCTTCTCTATTTCCTGCATAGACAATGTGGGTATGAGAATCGCACCAAGAAGGTAGGATCATTTTACCTGTTGCATCAATTGTTCTTATTTCAATATCAGGACAATCTTCCATGAATCCAAAATCAGCAATTAAGCCGTTCTCAACTAATAAAAAAGCATTTTTAAGTGTTGGTAAAACGTTCATCTCTTTTCCTGAAAGAAAATCAATTGCTATTTCTCGAACCTGAATTAATTCTTTAATATTTTTAAAAAGTACGTTCATTAAAACAAGTCTTTTAGTAGATTTTCTTCTACTAAGTTAGGTAAAGTAATTTTTAAGTTAGGCGTTCTCTCCATTTCTCTTTTAATAGCAAAAATTGCTTCATCATTTCTAGCCCAACTTCTTCTTGCAATTCCGTTATTTACGTCATAGAAAAGCATGTTTTTTAATTTTGCATCTGCTTCCTTTGTTCCGTCTAATAACATTCCAAAACCACCATTCATTACCTCTCCCCAGCCAACGCCGCCGCCATTGTGAATTGAAACCCATGTTGCGCCTCTAAAGCTATCTCCAATGACATTATGAATTGCCATGTCTGCTGTAAACTTACTACCATCATAAATATTAGAAGTTTCTCTAAAAGGAGAATCTGTTCCGCTTACATCATGATGATCTCTTCCTAAAATAATTGCTCCAATATCTCCTTTTGCAATCGCATTATTAAAAGCTTCTGCAATTTTTATTCTACCCTCTGCATCTGCATATAAAATTCTTGCTTGAGACCCCACAACCATTTTATTCGATTTCGCATTTTTTATCCAGGTGATGTTGTCTTGCATTTGCAGTTGAATTTCTTCTGGAGAATTTTCCATTAACTCTTGTAGCACGGTTGCTGCAATTGCATCTGTTTTGTCTAAATCTTCTGCATTACCAGAAGCACAAACCCATCTGAAAGGACCAAAGCCGTAATCAAAACACATAGGGCCTAAAATATCTTGAACGTAAGAAGGGTATTTGAAATCGATATTATTTTCTGCCATTACGGCTGCACCTGCTCTAGAAGATTCTAGTAAAAATGCATTTCCGTAGTCAAAAAAGTAGGTTCCTTTTTCGGTGTGCTTATTAATAGCGCTTGCATGTCTTCTTAAAGAATCTTGCACCTTTTCTTTAAAAAGTTCAGGATTTTCTCTAATTAAAATATTAGATGCTTCGTAAGAGACGTCCGCAGGATAATACCCACCGGTCCAAGGAATATGCAAAGACGTTTGGTCTGAACCAATATGAATAAAGATATTCTCTTCGTCAAATCTTTCCCAAACATTAATAATATTTCCAATAAAAGCAATCGAAACTACTTCTTTGTTTTTTTGAGCTTCTAAAGTTCTTTCCACCAACACATCTAGATCATCAATTAAAACATCTACCCAACCTTGCTCATGTCTTTTTTTAGCTGCGCTGCTGTTTACTTCTGCACAAATAGTAATACAACCTGCAATATTTCCTGCTTTGGGTTGTGCGCCGCTCATACCGCCTAAACCTGCAGTTAAAAATATTTTACCGTTCGGATTCTCCTCTTTCTTTAATATTTTTCTAAACGCATTCATTAGGGTAATGGTAGTTCCGTGTACAATTCCTTGCGGACCAATATACATAAATGAACCAGCTGTCATTTGGCCGTATTGCGTAACGCCTAACGCATTAAATTTCTCCCAATCGTTGGGTTTTGAGTAATTAGGAATCATCATTCCGTTAGTAACTACAACTCTTGGTGCGTTTTTAGAAGAAGGAAATAAACCCATTGGATGTCCAGAATACAAATGCAATGTTTGTTCTTCGGTCATGATCGCCAAATACTGAACGACTACAAGGTACTGTGCCCAATTTTGAAAAACGGCACCGTTTCCGCCGTAAGTAATTAATTCTTCTGGGTGCTGTGCAACCTCAGGATTCAAGTTGTTATGAATCATTAAAATAATTGCGGCAGCTTGTTGTGTTTCTGTTGGGTATTCTGAAATGGGCCTTGCATAAATTTGATAATCGGGTTTGAATCGGTACATATAGATTCGGCCAAATTCTTTCAATTCATTCGCAAATTCAGTTGCCAGTTCTTTATGCCATTCTTTAGGGAAATACCGCAATGCATTTTTTATTGCCAACTGTTTTTCTTCAATAGACAAAATATCTTTCCTTTTTGGAGCGCTATTTGCG
This sequence comes from uncultured Polaribacter sp., assembly GCA_913061165.1. GTDB lineage: Bacteria > Bacteroidota > Bacteroidia > Flavobacteriales > Flavobacteriaceae > Polaribacter. Next base: position 9,277 of record CAJXTJ010000027.1, on the reverse strand, counting down.
CCTTTTGGATAGCCTTTTTTAGTAGGTAATATGCTTGGAATTCCTTGTAATATTTGTTCTTTAAATGTCATGCTTAGTTATATTTTACAATCAGGTTTTTGTTTTCTACGAGTAGAATCATGTTGTTAATATCGTCTTTTAAAAGCCTGTCTTCTTCTAACTTGTCAACTTTTTCTCTAATAATTGAGTAATTGTTTTCAATAATTTCAGAGAAGGTATTTGGTCTTCTAAACTCTAAAGCTTGGGCGGCATACATAAGTTCAATGGCTAATATTTTCTCTAAATTTCCTAGAATTTGATTGAATTGTCTCCCAGAAATACTACCCATAGATACATGGTCTTCTTGGCCTAAAGAAGTTGGTATGCTATCTGCAGAAGGAGGGAAGCACAAAGATTTGTTTTCGGTAACCAAAGCTGCCGTGGTGTATTGCGGTATCATAAAACCAGAATTTAAACCACCACTCTTCGTTAATAATCTTGGCAATCCATATTTACCTTCTAACAATAAATAACAACGTCTGTCTGCAATATTTCCTAATTCCGAAGCTGCAATAGAACAATAATCTAATGCCATTGCCAAAGGTTGTCCGTGAAAATTACCGCCAGAAATCGCTTCGGTTTCAGATAAAACAATAGGGTTGTCTGTAACCGAATTCATTTCTATTTCTGCCAATTCTAGCAAATGATAAAAAGCATTTCTGGAAGCACCGTGCACCTGCGGAATGCAGCGCATCGAATACGGATCTTGAACGCGTTCACAATTTTCATGTGAAGTAATATTTTGAGAATCTTTAAAGATATTGCGCATGCGTTCGGCAACTTTTATACTTCCTTTGAAAGGTCTTATTGCGTGTAATTCTTCTCTAAACGGAGATGAACTTCCTTTGTAACCTTCAATGCTCATCGCGCCAGAAATATCTGCTAAATCGAGTAGATATTCCATTTTTAAGAGCCCGGTGATGGCGTGGGCTAAAATAAACTGAGTACCGTTAATTAAGCCTAAACCTTCTTTTGCATGCAATTCTAAAGGAGCTAAATGATGCTTTTTTAAAACTTCTTTTGCAGGAACAATTTCAGTACCTATCCAAAAATCTCCTTCACCAATTAATGGTAAAAACAAGTGAGAGAGTGGTGCTAAATCTCCAGAAGCGCCTACAGACCCCTGTTTAGGAACTGTTGGTAGTAAATCATTTTCAATAAAATAAATAATGCGCTCTATTAACTCTAAACGAACACCAGAAAATCCTTGGCAAAGTGCATGCACTTTACAAATCATCATAATTTTTGATAAACGCTTGTCTATGTTTTTACCCACACCAACGGCATGTGTAATTAGTAGGTTTGTTTGAAGTTGATTTGTTTCCTCAGGTGAAATTTGCACATCGCACAAAGGACCAAAACCAGTATTGATGCCATAAACGGCTTTGTCTTTTTTGGTGATTATTTCTACTTTTTTTCTGCTAGAAATTATTTTTTCTTTTGCTTCTTTATCAATAGTTGCTTTTAAAACACCGGTTGCAATGTCTTGTATTTTATGAAGTGTAAGTTGATCTATTCCGTATTTAAACATTGTATTTTATTTGAATTGTCTATTTACAAAGTTATGATTACTTTTGATGCTTTATAATACTCTTTATTGTAATTAATAATAACTATGAGTTATCAAATAGAATTAAGACATCTCCGTTATTTTTTGGCTGTAGCAGAAGAATTACATTTTAGAAAAGCAGCTGAGAAGTTGTTTATTTCTCAACCTGGCCTTAGCAGACAAATTAAGCTTATGGAAGAAGAGTTGGGAGTTGTTTTATTTGAAAGGCACAATAGAAAGGTTGTTTTAACAAAAGTGGGTGCCTATTTAAAAGGGGAATTTGAATTACAGTTAAAAACACTTTCACATACTTTAGAAAACGCAAAATTACTACATGATGGTAAGAAGGGTGCGTTGAAAATTGGATATGTAGGTTCTGCTATGCAAGATGTTATTCCTAATTTATTACTAAGTTTTGAAAAAAATCACCCGAATATTTTATTTAACCTTAAAGAAATAGACAACCAAAATCAAATTGAAGGATTGCTTGATTACTCTTTAGATATTGGCTTTGTGCGTTTAGAAAGAGTGCCAAGAGCTTTAGAAATTAAAACGATTTTAAAGGAAAATTTCTGTTTAGTTTTACCAAAAGAGCATCCAATAAATAAAGATAATTTTAAAAGTTTATCACAATTTAAAGCCGCATCTTTTATTCTGTTTGATGCTAAATATAGCACTTCATATTATGAGAAAGTAATGCAGATTTTTGATGATTGTGGTTTTACGCCATTAATATCTCACAATACAATTCACGCTAGCTCTATTTTTAAGTTGGTAGAAAATAATTTTGGAATATCGATTATACCGAAGTCCTTGGCTCAAAAAAGAGGGCATCAGATTAAATTTATTGAGTTAGATATGATATCGCAAAAAACAACGCTTTCTTTAATTTGGAACCAAAAAAATACCAATCCGATTTTAAATGATGTTTTACAGTTACTTTAGTTTCTGTAAATAGGAAAATATAAGCACAAAAAAAACCAAACTTTAAAGTTTGGGCTTGTAAGTTGTACTTCTTTAACCTGTTTAAGAGGATTAGAAGCAAGTGAATTGCAGGAAAGCAATATATCTATGATATATAATAAAACCCCTCCATTTGGGAGGGGTTTCTTTTAATTATTTTGGTCAGGATATTTAAATTAATAGTTTGAAATATGATATTTAATATTATTGAGGACCTCCAATCAATTCAATTAATTCCCAAATATTTGTATACCTAAAGCCCTCTGGATTATATTTGTTCATTTTTGATTTTGATAATATTTCATTAACTTCTTTATTAGCAACAGCATCCATTGGAGATAAAGAACTTAAAGCACTTGACAAATCTTTATAGTGATCATAAGTAATAATACTTGATTCATCCATACCTTTTGGGTGCACTCTTGCTAAAATTCCCCAGCCTGTTCTTGCTCCATCTTTGCCTAAATTCTTTTTAAAATAGGGCATCCACAAGTTTAAATTTTCATTAACAAATCCATTAAAGTCCTTTGGTTTTGCTAAATTCCAAACCGCATATTTAAATTCTCCCATTGGAAGCTCAGCAACTAATTTATAGGTGTCATTATAAAGTGTTTTTGAAATATCATTAGTAGAGGCAAAGGCTGGATTAAACCCTAAGATTTGCTCCGTATTATTCCATATTTTCATTTGACCTTCATATTGCTCAAAGCTTTTGAATACCTGAACAAAAGCATGAGTTGGTTTTGTTTCATCATCTGTACGTCCATGAACTCTAAAAAAAGCAGATACTAACATGTTTCCATTTTCAATAGCATTTTTCTTTATTTTAGACCAATGTTCTGTTTCTAAAGCTTCAAATTCAGCTACATTCTCGGAAGCAACATATCTATATTGTATATGAACAATATTTTGTCCTAATGTTATTATTGTAACAAAGAGTAAAGAGAGTAAGAATAATTTTTTCATTTAAAATTGATTTATGATTAGTGTATAAAGGTAGTTAAATTAATGGTTAAAAGCAATTAATTTAATTATTACTATAGTTAGTTTATAAGATGAATTGTGAAGTAAAAGCCACACACACACACATTAAAATTAGTTAGCCATAGGCATATCATCCTCTAAAAGTTAAAGAGAGAGGTATAAAGATGATTAAGATGGGAATTGAATCTAATTTATAAACGTTACAGTACAAGAATGGTTGATTAATAACTCACTTAAGACAGTAGTAACCTTTCTTAGATATCAATATATAATCAGTTTTCAGATCTCTTTTTATACTTCCCGAACAACTTTTAGAGTAACCAATAGAGAATTTAACTACGCAAACATAATACGAAATCAAGGCACACTGAGATTTGGAAAAATTCATCAAATAGTTGATGGATTTCAAGAAAATTCTTTCCGAACAATTAAAAAGTATTAAAAGTGATGAACTGGTTGTAAGAAAGCAGTTTGAATAAATCCCTCTAAGAGTGGAATATGCATTAACCGAAAGATAGAAAGGACTATGTTAGGTATTTGAAGCCATAGAGAAATGGACAACCATTATAGCTAAATAAAAAACGGCTACACCATAAAAGTATAACCTAAAGGCTGCTCTTAGGAGCGCATAATCTTAAAAACCAAACTGCGCAAGTCTTAATTTTCTATATGCATTCTTATAATTTTTTATAGTAGTTTCTTTAGACTCTAATTTGATAGTATTCTGCCAAATTTTAGTGTTTTCAGATTCATTAAAAGTTACATGATTCAATGTCCAAAGCTGTAATTCATATATTATATTGTAGAGATCAATGCCCCTATCGGTTAAATAATATTCTTTGATTTTTTTATCGGTTTTGTTTCGCTCGAAATCAATAACACCTAATACAATTAGTTTTTTCAGTCTATCTACAAGTACATTTGATGAAATATGCTCAGTAGACTCATTTAAAAATTGGGAAAACGTATTTTTATTTCTAAATAAGTCGCGCACAATAATCAATGACCACCTATCTCCTAATAAATCGAGAGATACTTTACAGGCACAAACTGGCTCTTCTTGATGGTAGATTATTTTTTTCATTTGAAATAAATAGGATATATTTTTCAAAAGTACTACAAAATAGAGCACTACAAGAAACATTACTTATGTTTTCATTTTATAGGAGTGTTAAAACATCTTTCAACTAATAATGTTGTTCTCTTTTAATTATTTTCTATCGTCTTTTTAAAAGAGTTCCATCTCGTAACTTTCCGTTCAATAACATGGTAAAACTTAGGGTACACTTCTGATTTAATTTCTGCCTCTGGATTTGTGTTCAATGCAGTAAATTGGGCATGCCCAGTTCCCTGAATCTATTATAGATTTATCTATCTTTAAAAAGAAATAGCCTTCAGGTTATGAAGGCTATTTAATTTCTATTTTAAATTAAGTTTGTCTTTAAAAAAACTTATTTCTTATAGCTAAATACTTTTGTTTCCCTATTCATAGCACCAATCAAAGTTAAAATTTCATCGCTATGCCCTTCTATTGATGACCAGAATTCTTTATCATCGTTAGACATCGATCCTCCTAAATTAGCTTCTTCATAAGCTGCAAAATCAGACCAAGAGTTAAAAACTTGATAGGTTTGGAAATCTGCTCCTGAGCCATAAAGGTGCTGTGACGCGAAATGAGCTTCTGCATGACCGGTTTCTTTTATGTTTTTAAGGCTACCATTTATAATACCCTCTTGAAATACTTGATTCTTTCCCCATTTAACTTCATATGTACTAACAACAACAATTTTTTTTGTTGACCAATCCATATCCTCTATGGAAAACTGAAGCTTTTCTAAACCTATATTTTGTCTTATTTGATCAGAATGGTTGTAAGCATACATTCCTGAGTAATTTCTGTATTCTCCCATTAGCAAGTCTTTTGCATCAGCGTCTAATTCCATCGCGTCTACATTTTTTTTCATCGCTTCATTTGCAAGAGCGGCATCATTAACAAGGTCTTGTATATTGTTATAAGAATCATAAATAGCAAAAGTATAATCACCCGCAAAGGCATGTGCAAAAATAACAGATTGAGTTATGGTTCTTTCTTTCGAATTAGATAGATTCATGAATTTTTCATGTAACTCTAAAAAAGTTTCAGAACTCTCTCTTGGAACTGTCACATAGGTAATATTTACTATTTGAGCGTTTAGAAAAAGACTAACTGTTAAAAATAATCCTGTAATAATTTGTTTCATAATCTCTATTTTTAAATTGATGGTTATAGATATTAGACCGATAAATAAACATAGTAAGATGTTTAGTGTATATGCACTATGATTTTTACCGAGCTATATCTTTTTTCATTGACCAAGATATAGCTTTATATTTTATATTGCAATATAAAATATAATAAAAAGAAGTATGGCCTTCTTGCGATAGGTCATCGCTCTATTTTGTTTGCAAGACCTCAGTTTTTGAATAGTGATTATTTAAGCTTTGAGGCTTGTTGAAATTAATTTATTAGAATAAAAAAGTAAAGAGAAATCAAACCAAATAACAAGTATTTAAACCTGCCGAGAAACCGGCACTCTCGCCATATATTAGCTTAGATAATTAAATTCAAGAAATATGTATAAGGTTCTAAAATCCTCAAAGTCAGTAATTCGATTTAGTTTAAAACATTCAAAAAAGTATCTATTAGAGAATAGATATCAAGAAAGTTTGAAGTTACTTATTTGCTAATTCACCTTATAGTCGATGGAATCATGGCACTGCAAAGTTCCAGGGATTCTGTAGTATTGAATTATATACCAATCTGAATTTTGGAAATCATGATTCCCAGCTGGTGGCGTTATGCGATATTGTATAGACATTGTATTGTCGCAATAAAAATTCACCGTATATGAATTTTCAAGATCCGACCAATTGCTTAAAGTGTTGTTAAAAGTAAAATTAAATGATTGATCATCTATGATATTCCAAGTGCCTTCACCAGTAGTTACATTGGCATAGAAATTTTTAAAAGTAGAATCTTCGTTAAATTCTAAGGTGCTTTCTGTAGAGAATTGACTTGTTTGATCATACCATTTTATTGAATGGATTGCTTGTACTCCACTAAAACCTTCAAGATGCAATTCTTGTTTTTCTACTTTATAGGTTTCCCATTCTCCGAGTACTTTTGCTGGTACTGGTTGTTCAATTGAATCTTCACTCTCGCAACTAAAAAGACTTAATGTTAATAAACTTAGGAATAATAATTTTTTCATAGTTCTTTTTTTTATTAATTATAATTTTATAAGGCAACTAATTTGATGATTTTTTATAGATAAAAATAATAATAACGATTAAATATTTATGAATATTCTCTTCATACTAATCTAAACTAAATAAAATCATCTACTTTGCAAATGGCACAATGTTTAATTCGTTGTTTCATGCTTTATCTAAGTCATTAATAACTTAACTTTAGATGTGTAATATAACTCCTTTCCTTTTTATACCTCTCGAGTAATCTTTGGAGCAACTCTAAAGACCAAAAAACCCGTAAATAATTGTTTATAAATGAGTTACGGTATAATTTTGTGGTACCTCCAGGAAGTTTTTGGTTTTACCTCATTTTATTCGTTTTTCTATAAATCAATGAAAATCAATAGTATAATGACAAAATCGTGATAAAATAGTAAAGAGAAATCAAACCAAATAACAAGGATTTAAACCTGCGGAGCAACCTCTCGAGCAACCTGTATTCTCGCCATATCTTAGCCTTAGTCATCAAAATAACATTATTTTTTAGAACTAATTTCCTGATTTAAAATTTCAATTAATTTATGTCCTGTTTTAATATGATCTTTGTAATAACCAGTTAAAAATGTATTATTAGTGCCCCCTCTAAAAAGAAGTCTCATTATAATTTTATGACCAGGGTGATTTTTTAATTCTTGAGTATAGTTGCCCATTAAGGTGTATAAATCCGTGTGAACTTTCCGATCTAACTCTGTATAGATGTAAGTAAAGCCATTTCGATCTAATTCTAATTCAAGCGCATTAGCCCAGTCTCTCTGATCAATCTCAAACATTTCAATTTGATTAATTTGATTGTAATAATCATTGAGTAATATTTCAAGTTTTTCATTTTTTAGATACCTTAAATATCCAGAACTTTTTAGGGATTCGAAGGCATCTTTGTTGAAGTTTAACTGAATTTCAATGATCATTTGAAATATTGCTGTTTGAATTAACAACTGATCTGAAAAATCATTTTCAATCAATGCCTTAGATACTTTATTACAACTAATAATGTGATCTTGTCTGAATTTTAATAATCCTTCTGACTCTTTAATATCCCCTTGAACGTTAGAAACTATTTTTTGAAAATAATCATTCATTGACTTTTTTTCTATCCTTTTTTCATTAAGATTATTAACTTGTAGGGCAATTAAAATACCTACTACAACAAGGATAATTTCACCTATTGCATATTTTATATAATTTACATTACTCTTAGAATTTTTACGAAATGGTCTGAAGAATTTCATTTATTTTATTTTATCAAATATAATTAAAAACCACAAAACGGTATTCAATAAAAAAACGGCTACACTTTATAAAAGTATAACCGTTTTATTGTTTTAGTAGACAACTCAGTTGAAATATCGAACATAAGTCTAACGCCAAGAGAATTGATTGACACTCATCATATAATGACTCTTATTATAAAAAGTTCAGGTGTTTGAATTTTGATTACCTATTCACAGAAGAGAAAATTACTTTGAAACTTTCAGGGTTACTTTAGAAGCATTAAAGTTAAGTTCATCGATATGCCCTAATAGTTGACGATCATCGGAGATAAAATGCGCATGGAAAAAACTATCATGATGCGTAAAAACAGCCTTATGATTTCGAGAAAAGAAGCCTATTAAAGATCCGCTAACACCATCCAACTCATATTGAGTTAATCCTTGGTGCGCTTCATCTGGCGATGACACTTGCTCACCCTCTGGTAAATTAACACTATGAAGTTTCATTTTATTAAAGACCCCATCAATACGTATCAACAACGGTTGGTCATAATTTTTATAAACTGAATCAATCTGTTCTTCTATTTCTTTTAGCGAGTAATTATCAAGAGTAAGTTCAACAACTTTTAAATCACTATTTGTGCTGTATACAAAAAAGGGAGCCCTAACTGAGGGAATTTTAGTTACCTGATGAGAAACACTGTCAATAACCTTCGATACAAATGTTTGTCCTTCAAATACTACTATTTCTCCTTTCAAAAACTCAATAGGTCCTAATCCATAGGTTTCTTTGTTATTTAATGAATCTGTTGCAATCTTACCCTTTAAATCTCCTTTCCACATCACATCTCTCATTTCACCAACAACCTTGATAGAAGAAGTGTTAGTCGATTTGATACACGAGGCAAACAGAAGTAAGGAAAAGATGTAAATAATATTTTTTAACATGCTGTGAAATTACAAAAACGGCTTCACTTTATAAAAGTATAACCGTTATATTTTTTTAGAAGAAAACACAACTGAAATATCAAACATTGATATTAGTAAGTATACCAGAATTATCGTTATTTAACTTATTACTTGCAATTTAAAATTAAAAAACTTAAATTTGATTCTAACCAACTTATGAAAAACATGAAAAATACAATCTCAATTTTAGTCTTAATTTATTCACTTGCATTAGTATCCTGCTGTCTCTTATACACATCTGACGCTGCCGACGACTCCTTACGTGTAGATC
>CAJXTJ010000026.1 GCA_913061165.1 uncultured Polaribacter sp. | reverse complement strand
GTGGGCTCGGAGATGTGTATAAGAGACAGATAGGACCCTTTAGAGGTGGAAGAAGTGCTGCTGTTACGGGAGTTTCTGGCAAAGCAAACCTCTTTTATATGGGTGCAACTGGCGGCGGTGTATGGAAAACAAATGATTCTGGAAATACTTGGCAGAATATTTCTGATGGATTTTTTGGCGGTTCTGTAGGTGCAGTTGCCGTTTCTGAATCTGATAATAATGTTATTTATGTTGGGATGGGAGAAAAAACCGTTCGTGGAAATGTTTCTTCTGGAGACGGAATTTGGAAATCTGAAAACGCTGGAAAATCGTGGAAACATATTGGCTTAAAAAACTCAAGACATATTCCTAGAATGAGAATTCATCCTACAAACCCAGATATTGTTTTTGCAGGTGTTATGGGAGATTTGTACAAACCCACACAAGAAAGAGGTGTTTATAAATCTACTGATGGCGGTACTACTTGGAAAAAAGTATTGTTTTCTAATGAAAATGCAGGTGTTGTAGATTTAATAATAGACCCTAATAATCCTAGAATTTTATATGCAACTACTTGGAATGTTCGAAGAACACCGCATAGTTTGTCTTCTGGCGGCGATGGTTCTGCACTATGGAAAAGTACCGATGAAGGAGAAACTTGGAGTAATATTTCTACAAATAAAGGATTGCCAGACGGTCTTTGGGGAATCAGCGGGGTGACCGTTTCTCCAGTAAATTCTGATATTGTTTGGGCTTTGATCGAAAATGAAAAAGGTGGAGTATACAAATCTACAGATGCTGGTAAATCTTTTAAATTGATCAATTCTGAAAGAAAATTACGCCAAAGAGCTTGGTATTACACGCGTCTGTATGCAGATACGCAAGATGAAAATATTTTATATGTTTTAAATGTACGATATCACAAATCTACAGATGGCGGAAAAACATACAAAACATACAACGCACCTCATGGAGATCATCATGACTTATGGATTGCACCAGAAGACAACCAAAGAATGATTATCGGAGATGATGGTGGCGCACAAGTTTCTTTTGATGCTGGTGAAAATTGGAGCACTTATATGAACCAACCTACTTCACAATTTTACAGAGTTACCACAGACAATCATTTTCCTTATAGAATTTTAGCAGCACAACAAGACAATTCAACGGTAAGAATTTCGCACAGATCGGAAGGTAGTTATATTACTGCATCAGACTGGACGTCAACTGCCGGTGGTGAAAGTGCACATATTGCAGTAGATCCTTTAAATGATGAGATTGTATATGGTGGAAGTTATGGTGGTTTATTAACTAGAAAAAATCATAAGACAGGAGAAACCAGAGCGGTAAATGTGTGGCCAGATGACCCAATGGGGCACGGAGCAGAAGATTTTAAATACCGTTTTCAATGGAATTTTCCAATCTTCTTTTCACCAAATAATAAAAGGAAATTATACGCAGGTTCTAATCATTTACATGCAACTGAAAATGAGGGGCAATCTTGGGAATTAATTAGTCCGGATTTGACAAGAAACGACCCTAAAACTTTAGGAGCTTCAGGTGGCCCTATCACAAAAGATAATACCGGTGTAGAATATTACGGAACTATTTTTGCAGCTACAGAATCTGCTTTAGAGCCCGGTTTAATTTGGACGGGATCCGACGATGGTTTGGTGCATGTTTCCAAAAATAATGGTACAACCTGGGACAATGTAACGCCTAAGAAAATGCCAGAATGGATGATGATTAACTGTATTGAAGTAAATCCGTTTGTAAAAGGTAGTGCTTATATTGTAGGTACAAAATACAAATCTGGAGACTACAGACCTTACATCTACAAAACAGATAACTACGGACAATCTTGGAAACAAATTACCAATGGAATTGGAAATGAAAGCTTTACCAGAGCATTGAGAGCAGATCCTAAAAGAAAAGGATTGTTGTATGCAGGAACAGAGAGCGGAATGTATGTTTCATTTGATGATGGTAAAAACTGGGAATCTTTTCAGCAAAATTTACCAATCGTACCCATTACAGATTTGGCTATTAAAAACGATAACTTAATTGCTGCAACTCAAGGTAGATCTCTTTGGATTATTGACGATTTAACGCCGTTGCATCAACTAAATAAAACCATCAGTAAACAAGAAATGGTTTTATACCAGCCAAAAAACGTTTATAATATGAGTGGCGGAAACGGTAAAACTTCAAGAACAGCAGGTACTAACCATGCCGGTGGTGTTGCTATAAATTATTTCATTAAAAAAGAAAATAAGAAAGATACCATCTCGCTTTCTTTCTATGATGCAAATGATAACTTTATTAAAAAATATAGCACCAAACCGAATGAAGAAGAGAAAGAGGAAAAGTTGAAAATAGAAGATGGAAATAATATTTTCTATTGGAACATGATGTATCCGGGTGCAGAGAAGGTAAAAGGAATGATTTTGTGGTGGGCTTCTCTAAGCGGCCCAATGGCATTGCCAGGAACTTATAAAGTAATATTATCTGTAAATGGCAAGACAGCAAAGCAAAACTTTACCATTTTAAGAAACCCTACTTCAGAGGCTTCTTTAAGTGAAATGAAAATGCAGTTCGACTTTATTAGTGACATTAACCTAAAAATGACTGAGATTCATAAAGCTTTAAAAAATGTAAAGAAAGTTAGGAGTCAGGTTCATCTTTTAAAGAAATCTATTAAAAATAAAGAAAAACACAAAGCGTTGTTAACGTATGCAGAGACTTTAGTGGAAAAGATAACGAAGATTGAAGAAATCTTGTACCAAACAAAATCTAAAAGTGGACAAGATCCTTTAAACTTTCCAATTCGTTTGAATAACAAATTGGCACATTTAAACTCGTTAACTAGAATAGGTAACTATGCGCCTACACAGCAGGCAATAGATTTTAAAAATGATATTACAAAAGAGATTGATGCGGAATTGGAAAAGCTAAATAGATTATTTAAAACTGGCGTATCTGAGTTAAACAAACAAGTGAAAGAAAGCGATATTGATTTGATTCAGTTGGATTAATTGAATTACTTTAAACCAAAAAAAAGCGACTTTTAAGTCGCTTTTTTTTATTATTTCATTTTTTTATTGGTAATATAAATTCCATAAAAGAGACTTAAAAAGACTTTAAATCCCCAAAAGTTCATCCATTTTCCCTCGCTAAAGTTTACTTCATTTACCAAATCAAAATTTCCAGCAAAAATAGCTTCCCAGCTATTTAAAAGTAAAGAGATTAGAACTACCATTATAAAAAAAGGAATGATCACTTTTCTAACGTTGTTCCAAAAAAGCGGTTGTTTAGTTTTTTCTATAAAAGTCATGTTATTTTAATTTTTGATTATTATGATGCCGATCGTGATCGCGTTTTGTTTTAATATCTAATTTCTTTTCAAAAGCATCTTGTAAATTAATACCTGTTTGGTTTGCCAAACATAACACAACAAATAGCACATCTGCCAATTCTTCACCTAAATCTTTGTTCTTATCAGACTCCTTCTCACTTTGTTCGCCATAACGCCTTGCAATAATGCGGGCAACTTCCCCAACCTCTTCGGTTAACTGTGCCATGTTTGTAAGCTCATTAAAGTAACGTACTCCGTGTTCTTTAATCCAATTGTCTACTTGCTGCTGTGCATTCTCTATGTTCATAATACTTGTATTGAAAGATTACCCTCTTAAAAATCAAAGATAGTTTTTCTAAAATAATTTTGTTTGTTTGTGCATTTAAAAATATAACTTCGTAGCGTACGCTACATATCTAAGATTTGAAAGCAATATTATTATGACATTAGAAAGAAAAGAACATTGGGACCACGTTTATAAAACTAAAAATGCAAACGAAGTAAGTTGGACACAAGAAAAACCCAATATATCACTGCAACTTATCAATTCTTTTGGAGTACCAAAAACTGCAAAAATTATAGATATTGGTGGTGGAGACAGCAAGCTTGTAGATTATCTGCTAGCAGCAGGTTACAGAAATATTACCGTATTAGATATTTCTGCGGAAGCCTTAGAGAAATCAAAAACGAGATTGGGAAAAAAGGCAGCACAAGTTAATTGGATTGTCTGCGATATTACCAGATTTGAAACAGATACTATATATGATGTTTGGCATGACCGTGCAGCATTTCATTTTCTTACTGCGCCAGTGCAAATAAAACAGTATATAACAACGGCTAAAAAAGTAGTAAGTGGCTTCTTGGTTATTGGTGCCTTCTCTAAAAACGGACCTTTCAAATGCAGTGGGTTAGAAATAACACAGTATAATGAGATTGAATTAAAAACATTAATGCAAGATGGTTTTAAAAGCATTCATTGCACTTCGGAAGACCATACTACACCATTTAATACCCAACAAAATTTCTTGTTCTGTAGTTTTAAAAGACAATAACAATTTTTGAAAAGGACTTAATTAAAAGTTTAGTTCCTTTTAATTCCAAGCTAATCAGCACCAAACCGTTACCTTCTTTTCTTTTTAGGAGCTCGGCTTACCTTCTTCTTTCTTTTATTAAAAGGAATGGCATCATCAAAAGTATGCTGTGCTGTTTTATGAGCTGTTTTATTCTTTTTCCAAGAATTGTTTTCTGGCAATAAAACCTGTAATAAATCTGAACGCCCTACTTTATTCAAGGTATTTCGAATCCAATCTTTATTTTCTTTTTTATACCAAAAGAAAAATTTATGTTGGTCTTCTCTTTCCTGTTTTGTTTTTGGTGTTCTTGTTGGTTTTAAAGTATACGGATGAAATCCTGAATAATAAATTACCGTTGCAACCGTCATGGGTGTTGGTGTAAAACCTTGCACCTGCTCTAACTGAAAGCCCATATCTTTGGTTTCTGCTGCTAAGTTTGCCATGTCTTCTACTTCACTTGCTGGATGACTAGAGATAAAATAAGGAATTAATTGTAGGTTTAATTTCTTCTGAATATTTATTTTATCAAAACGCTCTTTAAACATATGAAAATATTTAAAAGACGGCTTGCGCATTAACTTTAAAACAGGGTCTGAAGTATGTTCTGGCGCAACTTTTAAACGCCCAGAAACATGCTTTGTCATTACTTCTTCTGTATAGGCATCCAATTCTTTTGGATCTGCATTTTTATTAAATTCTGGAACCAACATATCATGTCTAATTCCACTTCCTATAAAAGATTTTTTAATCTTCGGGTGCTTATCTACTGCTTGATATAATTCTGTTAAAGGCTTATGAGAGGTATCTAAATTAGAACAAACTACTGGAGAGATACAACTAGGTGCAACACATTTATCGCAAATAGATTGTACTTTTCCCTTCATCTTATACATATTGGCAGAAGGCCCACCAATATCAGATAAATAGCCCTTAAAATCTGGCATATTTGCTACTTTATCTATTTCTTTTAAAACAGACTCTTGACTTCTACTGGCAATAAATTTTCCTTGGTGTGCAGAAATTGTACAAAAACTACAACCACCAAAACATCCTCTATGAATATTAATAGAGAATTTTATCATTTCAAACGCCGGAATTGGTCCACGCTTGTCGTATTTAGGGTGCGGCAAACGTGTAAAAGGCAGATCGAAAGATCCATCAATTTCTTTTTCTGTCATCGTAGGAAAAGGCGGATTGATGACCAATGTTTTTCCTTCTACTTCCTGTAAAATTCTTCTTGCTTTTAATTTATTAGACTCTTGCTCTATTACCTTAAAGTTAGAAGCAAATGTTTTCTTATCGCCTAAACAAGCTGTATGAGAATTTATAGTTACATCTTCCCAGTCTTTTATAACGGGTATTTTTTCTATTTTTTGATCTATTAAAACAGCAGTTTGTTTGATATTTTTTAAACTAGAAAAAGGCACTCCCTTCTGCAATAATTCTACAATTTCTCGCAAAGGTTGCTCTCCCATTCCATACACCAACATATCTGCCTTAGAAGTTTCTAAAATAGTTGGTAATAATTTATCAGACCAGTAATCGTAATGTGTTACACGTCTTAAAGAAGCTTCAATTCCGCCAATTAAAACTGGCACATCAGGAAACTTTTCTTTTAATATTCTTGAATATACAGAAGTTGCATAATCAGGTCTAAAACCTTTATCACCGTTTGGGGTATATGCATCTTTGTCTCTACTTTTTTTACTTGCAGTATAATTACTCACCATCGGATCCATACAACCACCGGTTGCACCAAAGAATAAACGCGGTTTCCCTAATTTCTCAAAATCCTGTAAATTATCATTTACACTAGGTTGTGGCACAATTGCTACTCGCAAACCGTAACTTTCTAAAATACGCCCAATTACAGCAGGCCCAAATGAAGGATGATCTACATATGCGTCTCCACTAAATAAAATAACATCTAGTTCTTCCCAACCACGAATTTTAACTTCCTTGTTTGTAGTTGGTAACCAATCGGTTAGTTGTAATTTTTTAGAATCTTGCATAGTATGCAAAAATAAGGGTTTTACTGCAAAGATGCACAGAGAAAAACACAAAGATTTGTAAAGTTTTTTAGTTGCGGATAAACACACACTTTCATTATTTTTCTGCAATAACAAGAGAGAAACGTAGGTTTTTTTTAAGTTATTAAAAAATATTCAAAATCATTTTAACAAAAGAATTTTCATCAACTCTTTTTAGTTTCGTAGCTTTATCGGAACTAATCTAAACCAACATGAAAAAGTTTATCCTACTAACGATTCTTAGTTTTTTTCTATATACTTCTTGTAATTCTTCAAAAGAAAACAAGGTGGACACTTATGTTATAGATAATTACACAAAACAGGAAGTAACAATTGCAATGAGAGATGGTACCAAATTGCACACTACTATCTATTCTCCAATAGATACCTCTAAAAAATATCCCATTTTAATGCAAAGAACGCCTTATAGTTCTGCGCCTTATGGAGACGAAAAGATGAAAACTAAAATAGGACCGAATATTCATTTAATGAAAGAAGGTAATATTGTGGTATATCAAGATGTTCGCGGTCGTTGGATGAGTGAAGGCGTTTACGACAATATGCGTGCGTATATTCCTAATAAAACTGCAAAAGAAGCTGATGAGGTTTCAGATACCTATGACACCATTGATTGGTTAGTAAATAATGTTAAAAACAACAACGGTAATATAGGAACTTGGGGAATTTCATATCCTGGGCACTATGCAACCGTTTCTACAATAGAAGCGCATCCTGCTTTAAAAGCAGCATCTCCACAAGCTTGTATTGGAGATTTCTTTTTTGATGATTTTCATCATAATGGCGCATTTCTATTAAGTTATTTTAGAGCTATTTCCTTATTCGGAACTTACAAAGACACACCAACAGATTCTGCTTGGTATTCTTTTCCTAAAATGGAATCTAAAGATCAATATCAATTTTTCTTAGACAAAGGCCCTTTAAAAAACTTAAATGAATATTTTCAATATGATAAACTGGATGCAAAAACTACCGTAAGCAATGATAAAATTGATGATTATTTCTGGAAAGAAATTGTAGAACATCCAAATTATGATTCTGTTTGGCAAAGCAAAGGAATTATTCAGCATTTAGACAAAGTACCCTCTTCTGTGGCAACCATGATTGTAGGTGGTTGGTTTGATGCAGAAGATTTATACGGACCATTAGAAACTTATAAAGCTATTGAAAAAAATGGAAAAGACAATTACAATACGTTAGTTTTTGGACCTTGGGATCACGGAAAATGGGCAAGCGCTAGCATAGAAAATTATGTTGGTAATTATTACTTTGGTGATTCTATTTCTTTGAAATTTCAATCGGAAATTGAAACAAAGTTTTTTAACCATTTCTTAAAAGGAAAAGGAGATCAAAATTCTGGTTTGCCAGAAGCATATGTTTTTGATTCTGGTAAAAAAGAATGGAAATCTTATGATGCTTGGCCACCAAAAAATGTGGTAAAAGAAGATTGGTTTTTAGCCGAAAATCAAACATTAACTTCAGTAAAAAAGGCAACAGAAGAAATTAAATTCACAAGCGACCTGAAACATCCTGTTCCGTATTCCGAAGATATTAAAACGGTTTTCACGCCAAGAAAATACATGACAGATGACCAACGTTTTGCGGCAAGAAGACCCGATGTGCTGGTTTTTGAAACCGATATTTTATCCGAAGATTATACCTTAGCTGGAGACATTTTAGCAAAATTAAAAGTAGCTACCACAGGCTCATCTGCAGATTGGATTGTAAAAGTAATTGATGTGCACCCTGATAATTTAGAAGAAACCAATGACAAACTACAAGACCATTTAAAAATGAGCAATTATCATTTAATGGTAAGAAGTGAAGTTTTACGGGGACGCTTTAGAAATAGTTTCGAGTATCCAGAACCTTTTATTCCGAATAAAAAAACGGCCGTAAACATTAAACTGCAAGATGTTTTTCACACGTTTAAAAAAGGACATAAAATGCAAATTCAAGTGCAAAGCACTTGGTTTCCTTTAATAGATTTGAATCCGCAAACCTATGTAGACAATATCTATAAAGCAGATGAAAAAGATTTTAAAAATGAAACACATACCGTTTTTACAGATTCTTCTATTGAGTTTTCTGTTCTTAAATAAAATAATTAAAATGAAAAAAATACTTTTAACAGTACTTGTTGTTTTTGCTATAAAAACAACCGCACAAGAGAAAGCAATACCTGTTTTTAAAGATGGTGAAGCTCAAATAGTAGCAGCTTTTGCTGATGATAGCAAATGGATTCGTACAGATTTGTGGGTAGAAACTACTTTTGATTCGGATGGCGACGGACGTTTAGACAGAATGCATACAGCGATAACAAGACCTTTACAAACAGAAACCGAAGGTTTAAAATTACCTGTGGTCTATGAATCTAGTCCGTATTATTCTGGAGTTGCCAATGGTGGAAGAGAGTTGTTTTGGAATGTAAAACATGAGTTGGGAGAAACAGTACCAAATCCTTTTCATCCAGAAGTTAAAAGAACAGGAAAACGTCCTATTATTTCAAATTCTCAAATTAAAACATGGGTTCCTAGAGGATATGTTGTTGTGCATTCTTCTTCTCCCGGAACTGGCTTGTCAGATGGAGCGCCAACGGTTGGAGGAGACAATGAATCTTTAGCACCAAAGGCTGTTGTAGATTGGTTAAACGGCCGTGCAAAAGGCTTTACTTCCAGACAAGGCTCAGAAACCGTAACTGCGTTTTGGTCTACTGGAAAAGTAGGAATGACAGGTACTTCTTACAACGGAACTATTCCGTTAGCAGCTGCAACTACTGGTGTTGCTGGTTTGGAGGCTATTATCCCTATAGCACCTAATACTTCTTATTATCATTATTACCGCTCTAACGGTTTAGTGCGTTCTCCGGGTGGCTATTTAGGGGAAGATATAGACGTGTTGTACGATTTTATTCACAGTGGAAAAGAAGAAAATAGAGCTAGAAATAACAAAGTTATTAGAGATACAGAAATGGCTAATGGTATGGACAGAGCTTCTGGAGATTATAACAATTTTTGGGCAGGAAGAGATTATATAAATGACATGCAACCAATGAAGGCTGCATTATTAATGTCTCATGGATTTAATGATTGGAATGTAATGCCAGAGCATAGTTTCAGAATTTATGAACGTGCCAAAGAAATGGGGTTACCAACACAAGTATATTATCATCAAAACGGTCATGGTGGACCACCACCAATGAAAATAATGAACCGATGGTTTACAAGATATTTACACGGAGTTGAAAATAATGTTGAAGCAGACGCAAAAGCATGGATTGTTAGAGAAAATGACCAAAGAAATGAACCAACCGCCTATGCAGATTATCCAAATCCAGCAGCAACACCAGTTACTTTTTTCTTAACTCCAGGGGCGCCGAAAGCAGGGAGCTTATCTTTAAATAATAACGCATCTGAAGGAAAAGAAATGCTAGTAGATAATTATTCTTTTACTGCAGATGCATTAGCACAAGCAGACTTTACAGAGCACCGTTTACTATATGTATCTCCTATCTTAAAAGAAGATGTGCATATTTCTGGACGATCAACCATTACCATAAAAGCAGCGAGCTCTAAAAAAGCTGTAAACTTATCTGTGTATTTAGTTTCTCTACCATGGAACAAAGGCAGAAGAATAAAAATTACAGATAATATTATTACTCGTGGATGGGCAGATTTACAAAATCATGCTTCTTTAACCGAAAGTGCACCTTTAAAACCTGGTAAATTTTATGAGATGACTTTTGATTTACAGCCAGATGATCAAATCATTAAAAAAGGACAACAAATAGGTTTAATGATTTTTTCTAGCGACAGTGAATATACACTGTTACCAAAACCAGGAACTGAATTGAACATTGATTTAAAAGGCACTAAATTAATACTTCCAATTGTTGGAGGGGAAAGTGCTTTTAAAAAATCTGTTGAATAAAATTAAATAAAACGACAAAATGACCTCTACAGAAATTGCATTACTTCTAAATGTTGATGCAGAAAAAATTACAAGAATTGGAGAAATAATTGGAAAAAAAATTCCTGAAAAAGACAATTTTAGTAATTTAAATGAATTTGAAAAAACATTTATTTACTTAGATGTTTTAGAGGATAACGTTACAAACGGTGGATTTATACAGTTCTTTTTTAATTCTTCTGGGCAATTTACTCATGAAGTATTTCAAGCATACCTGACCATTAAAGCAGAAAATACCGTTGATATTCTTACCAAAGCAATCTACTTATTTCCAGTAATTCCGGTTCCTAAAAACTTAAGAATACGACAACAAATTTTAATGGAAAAAAATACTAATATTGATTTGTGGGATGAATTAGATACTCAATTTTATAAATATGAAGACAATATTATTTCACTAACATTGGCATATGTTCGAAATAATATTGCTCATTTTGATTGAAAATTATTGCTCTAAAATTTTTTTAATATGTGGCTTAAAGTAATTAGCTCCTTTAAGAACTTTACCATCTTCTCTATAAATTGGCTTCCCATCTTCGCCTAATTTACTCATATTACTTCTATGAATTTCATTAAAAACGTCCTCTATTTTATCTTGCATACCATGTTCTATAATAGTGCCACACAAAATATATAACATATCTCCTAAAGCGTCTGCAACCTCTACTAAATCGTTATTTTCTGCTGCTTCTAAATATTCTTCATTCTCTTCTTTCATTAAATTAAAACGAAGTAAATTTCTATCCTCACCAATGCTTGCTGTTGGTGTATTTTTAATACCAGCGCCAAAAGCTGTATGAAAATCATGTACCGATTTTATTTTATTTTTCATTTTTATCTCTTATAAATTATTATAATATCTTTTTTAATAACCATGCAGGAGCTAGTTTTAAACCCCAAGCAACAAGCTGCCATCTCTTAGAAATATAGGCTACTCGTTTTTTACTTTTAATGGCATCATAAATTTGATGTGCTGCTTTCTCTAAAGGAACCATCCAAAAAACAGCTTCACCTAAAGCCATGGCAGTATCTACAAAGCCAGGTCTAATTTCTGTAATAAAAACATGTTTCGATTTTATAGATTTGGTTTTTATATACAAACTCTCCAAATATGCTTTTTGATACGCTTTCGAAGCAAAATACACAGGAGCAGCACGATTGCCTCGAATAGAAGCGATAGAGGTAATGCCAACCAAATGCCCAAATTGTTGGCCTTTAAAAAGATTATACGCTAAAGTGTATAATTTTGTTACCCCTAAAACATTGGTATTTATAGATTGTTCTTCTTTAGACCATTCTAATTTTGGATTCACAAAACCAACTCCTGAAGATTGCACTATAAGATCTATCGTTCCAAATTCTAATACAATTTCAGAAAATATATTCTCTACTTCTTTGGTATCCTGAATATCATTCTGCTTTACTAAAATTTGGTTTGGAAACTTCTGTTTGAGGGCCTCTAGAAGCGGTAATCTTCTCCCTGTAACAGCAACTCTATATCCTTCTTTTACTAAAACCTCAGTTAAAGATTTCCCTATTCCAGAAGTTGCCCCAAAAACGATGGCGTTCTTCATTTTATTTGTAATTTTGTAGAATAAAATATTGATTCATTTGAATAGACAATATATAGAAACTTTACGAAAGTTTTAAACTCAAAAAATCTATTCATCAACAATTTACTAAACAATTGAAGTTATGTTTTTAAGCGCTTATTTTACGACTGGTAGAATTATATTTATGATCTTTTTTATTTTAGCCTTTATAGTATTAATGACTTACAGCTATAGAAAAGACATAAAAAATCATGAGCGTTATTACAAAGGAGCCGGAAAAAAGGTGCTAATTTATGGAGGAATAATTGTCTTAATTTTTGTGGCAATTCGTCTTTATACGGGTCAATAATTTACTTTTATATGATTACTATTCTACATATTTAAAACAATCTATTGTATGGTCATTTACCATTCCAACGGCTTGCATATATGCGTAAATTACAGTTGAACCAACAAATTTAAACCCTCTTTTTTTTAAGTCTTTAGAAATGGTATCAGAAAGTACGGTGGTTGCCGGTACTTCTGCTCTCTTTTGAAATTTGTTATGAATTGGGGTTTCATTTACATAAGACCAAATAAACTTTGAAAAAGAACCAAATTCTTGCTGAACTTCCATAAAAACTTGCGCATTATGAATAGCACTTCTTATCTTTAATTTATTCCTTATAATTCCTGTATCTATTAATAAAGATTGAAACTTACTTTCTGGGTATATTGCAATTTTTTGATAATCGAAATTGTCAAAAGCTTTTCGAAAGTTTTCTCTTTTATTTAAAATAGTAATCCAACTTAAACCCGCTTGAAAAGTTTCTAAAATTAAGAACTCAAAAAGTGTTGCATCATCAAAAACAGGTTGCCCCCATTCTTTGTCGTGATAATCTTCATATAATTTACTATCAGTAACCCAAAAACACCTTTGTTGCATTTATTGTATTTTAATTGGTTTAATAGGAACTTGTCTTTCGTTTGCATATTCAAAAACCTCATCAACAAAGAAACCAGCTTCTTCAAGCATAATTCTAATGTCATTATTCCACTCTTTTTTATTTCCAATACTCTAATAATAGAGTACCAATCACAAGAAGATTATGGCTATGAAGTAAATTATACCCTTTTTAATTAATTTTTATTTGCTAAAAGAAAATATAAAATAAATTTAGGGGTAGATTTAGAAACCGAAGAATTAATTAAATTTTCTGATACGAGATAAAACTATAATCAAGTTTATTTTTTTCGTCAGCTTCAAAATTCTCTCTAACTACTTCTTTCCAAATTTTAGAATCTATTTCAGGAAAATAAACATCTGCTTCAAAATCTTTATGCACCAAAGTAATATCTAATTGTTGCGCTAAGTTTTTGGCAATTGTTTCCTTATAAATTTGAGCACCACCAATTATAAATACTTGTGCTTCTTCTTTAGACATTTCAATTGCCTGTTCTAAACTGTTCGCAATTAAACACCCCTCTTTAAAATAATTCTTATTTCTAGTAATAATTATTGTAGTTCTATTTGGCAAAGGTTTTCCTATAGATTCATAAGTATTTCTACCCATTAATATATAATGACCTGTAGTTACTTTTTTAAATCTTTTTAAATCTGCGGGTAAATGCCAAATTAAATCGTTGTCTTTTCCTAGAGCGTTATTAGAGGCAATTGCAGCTATTACAGTAATCATAAATTAAATCAATTTTTACAAAAATAAGAGAAATGATTTCAGATTTGACATTTTTATATCATTTTCATCAAAAAAAATCTAAACATGAAACAGATTGCAGTCAAAAAGACTAAAATTAAGAGAAAAGAAACCGAATTATTTTAAGAGTACTTATAATTTATCGAGTGAAAATTTCATAATTAATAATTTTACCCATTGGTTTTATGAAAGTGGTAATTCTTTACCAAAGCCTACATTACTAAATACTATGTTATTTTTGTTGGCTATTTTTGTTATGAATTTTAACCTACAAAAATATGGCAATTAAAAAACAATTTTTAAAAAGCAAACCAATCTGTAAAGTAACGTTTACTGTCGCTGCAAAAGAAGCAAATAGTGCAGCAGTAGTTGGTAGTTTTAATGAATGGAATGCTGAATCTGCTCCACTAAAAAAATTAAAAAACGGATCTTTTAAAGGAACTGTCAATATAGAAGCAAATACCTCTCACGAATTTAAATATTTAATTGATGGCACTTTTGTAAACGAAACGGAAGCTGATGGATATGCCTGGAATGATTATGCGGGTGGAGAAAATAGTTTAATTACTTTGTAAAATATAAAAAAGGAGCTTGCTGTGAAATGCAACATAAAGCTCCTTTTTATAATATAATTATAGCGTCTTTAAACGGCTACCTTTCCTCTAATATGCGGATGTGGATTGTAATCTAGTAATTCAAAATCTTCAAAAGTAAAGTCTTCAATATTCCTTATTGCAGTATTCATTTTTATTTTTGGTAAAGGTCTAATGTCTCTAGATAATTGCAATTCTAACTGCTCTTTATGATTGTTATAAATATGAGCATCTCCAAAAGTATGAATAAACTCTCCTGCTTCATACCCACAAACTTGCGCCATCATCATTGTAAACAAAGCATAACTTGCAATGTTAAAAGGAACACCTAAAAAGATATCTGCACTTCGTTGATATAACTGACAAGATAGTTTACCATCTGCAACATAAAACTGAAAAAAAGCATGACAAGGAGGTAATGCAGCCTTGCCATTTGCAACGTTCTCTGAAAAGCTTACAGAGGTATCTGGCATTACAGAAGGATTCCACGCAGCAACCATCATTCTTCTAGAATTAGGATTCGTCTTTAACGTAGTTATAACTTCTTTTAATTGATCTATATCATCACTATTCCAATTACGCCATTGATGGCCGTAAACCGGTCCCAAATCTCCATTTTCATCTGCCCAAGAATTCCAGATTTTTACACCATTGTCTTGTAAATATTTAATATTTGTATCTCCTTTTATAAACCAAAGTAGCTCATAAATAATAGACTTTAAATGCAACTTCTTAGTGGTAACCATTGGAAAACCAGCACTTAAATCAAATCGCATTTGATACCCAAAAACACTTTTTGTTCCTGTACCTGTTCTATCTCCTTTTTCGTTTCCGTTTTCTAAAACGTGTTTTACTAAGTCGTGATATTGTTTCATTCTAATATGTAATCGGTTAATTAATTCTTCGTTTATACTTTTTGTAGCAAACCACTGTAAAAATAAAAAAGCTTCTACCATTTTTGGCGAAGCTTTTTAAATAATATTTTAAAGTTATTAACGATTTGAAGACAACCTTTTTTAGAAGTTGGTTGCAGTGGTTTACTGCTACCCTATAATCATTCCTGCAATTGTTGCCGACATTAAAGAAGCAATTGTACCACCAATTAAGGCTTTCATTCCAAATTCTGATAATGTTTTACGCTGTCCTGGCGCTAAAGAACCAATACCACCAATTTGAATTCCTATAGATGCAAAATTTGCAAAACCACACAACATATAAGTTGCCATAATAATTGACTTATTATATGCTAAATGCGTTGCACTTGCCACATTTTTTAATTCTGCTAATTGTATATACCCTACAAATTCACTTGCCGCTAATTTAATACCCAATAATTGTCCCATTAGAGTCATATCTACTGTTGGAACCCCAATTAACCACATTAGTGGCGCAAAAGCATACCCTAAAATAAATTCTATAGAAAGTTTATCGTAAGCAGTATTCGCTGCAATTAAATCATTTAAAGAAGTAATATTACCTATTAAATCTAAACCACCATTTAACATTGCTATAACTGCCACAAAAACCAATAACATAGCTCCTACATTTACCGCTAAACGCAAACCCTCTGTAGTACCGTTTGCAATAGCATCTAGAATATTAGAACCTATTTTTTCTTGAGAAACTGTAACATCTGTGTTTACTTCTTCAGTTTGTGGATATAAAATTTTAGAAACTACAATGGCACCAGGAGCTGCCATTACAGATGCAGCCAACAAATGTTTTGCAAAAACCAATTCTAACTCTTTATCTCCACCACCTAAAAACCCTATATAAGCAGCAAGAACAGCACCTGCAACGGTTGCCATTCCACCTATCATAACCAAGAGCATTTCAGATTTATTCATCTTCTCTAAATATGCTTTAATTAATAAAGGTGCCTCCGTCTGTCCTAAGAAAATATTTCCTGCAACAGACAAGCTTTCCATCCCAGAAATACCTAAAAACTTAGACAAAGCAATTGCTAGCATTTTAACCATCCATTGAATAATACCTAAATAAAATAAGAGTGATGTTAATGCTGAAAAGAAAATAATTGTTGGAAGTACCTGAAAAGCAAAAATATACCCAAAAGAATCCATGTCTGAAATTAAACCTGCAAATAAAAATGAACTACCTGCTTTGGTATATTCTAAAATTTCAATAAAAAGTTTTCCTACTAATTCAAATGCTTTTTGAATAAACGATACTTTTAAAACTCCTATTGCGATAACGAGTTGAAGCGATAACCCAATGACTACTCTTTTCCAACTAATTGCTTTTCTGTTAGCACTAAATAAAAAGGCAATAAGTATTAAAGAAAACATTCCTAAAACACCTCTCCAAAGGCTTGTGAAAGTAAAACTTCCACTAGCAATGATCGTATCTTCTTTTCTATTTTTTTCTGATATATCTTCTTCGTATCCTTCTACTTTAAGCTCTGTTGTTGATGAAATTATTTTTGCATCTTGTTTAAATGAAGAAGAAACTCCTGTTTCTATAGCAGTATTTTCTTTAGATTCTTGCACTATATTTTGTCCTAAGAATGAAAATGAAACAAAACAAAAAGCAATTAAAAATAAATTTTTCATGTATAAGTTAATTTTAAGATTTTTTACTGATTTCATCTCTAATTTTTGCAGCTAATTCATAATTTTCATCAGCAACTGCTTTATCTAACTGATCATTTAATTCAGAAACAGATACCTTTGAATCTAAAGAAGTATTATCTACTTTTAATAAATCTTGCGTACCTAAAGAAATTTCTTCTGTTTCAGAAAGATCATTTAACCTTAATTCATCTTCTATTTTCAAAAACACACCAGCCTTATCTAAAATATTTTCATAAGTAAAAATTGGAGCATCAAAACGAACTGCAATTGCAATTGCATCCGAAGTCCTTGCGTCTAGAACCTCTTCTACCCCATCTTTTTGACAAATTAGGCTAGAAAAGAAAACACCATCTACCAATTTATGAATAATAACTTCTTTAACTTCTATAGAAAAACGATCTGAAAAAGTCTTAAACAAATCATGCGTTAAAGGTCTTGGTGGTCTAATTTCTTTTTCTAAAGCGATAGCTATAGATTGTGCTTCAAAAGCACCAATAATAATTGGCAAAGTTCTACTTCCTTCCATTTCACTTAAAACAAGTGCGTATGCGCCAGTTTGTGTCTGGCTGTATGAAATTCCTTTTATAGTTAGTTTTATTAAACCCATATATCTTTCTGCATAAAAAACAGCTAATTAAACAAGTACTTGTAGCTACTTTTAAGCCGACAATTTACTAAAAATTATATGGCAAAAACAGATATTCTTTCTTGAATTTGGTTTTTTATAAGAAGAAAAGTTTCTTTGAACCATAAAGCGATTGTTTGCGCTCTTTTGTTTTAATTATTTAAATAAAATTAAAAACCTATCAAATGAAAAATTTTGATAGGTTTTTAAAATGTTTTATTAGTTGAACTCGATCAATAAAGCTCCAAAAAAACTATTAAGCTGCTTTAAAAGCTTTTAATTTTTCTATTAATTTAGGAATTACTTCAAAAGCATCACCAACAACACCATAATCTGCAGCTTTAAAAAACGGCGCTTCTGGGTCTGTATTTATAACAACTTTTACTTTGGATGCGTTAATCCCTGCCAAATGCTGAATAGCACCAGAGATACCAATTGCAATATATAAATTAGAAGCTACTGGTTTACCTGTTTGTCCGACATGTTCTCCATGAGGCCTCCACCCTAAATCTGAAACAGGCTTAGAGCATGCAGTTGCCGCACCTAAAACAGCTGCTAATTCCTCTATCATTCCCCAGTTTTCTGGTCCTTTTAAACCTCTACCTGCAGAAACTACAGTATCTGCATCTGCAATCGTTACTTTACCTGTGACTCTTTCTACACTTTTAGATTTTACCCCAGAAACTGCAACTGTTGGATCAAAACTTTCTAAAGCTCCAGAAACTATGTTTTCATGGATTCCAAAAGAATTTTTAGCCAAACCTATTACTTTGTTATCTGCAGATATAACCGTATTTGAAAATGCTTTATTAGAAAATGCTTTTCTTTTTACTGTAAAAGGATTGATACTAGAAGGCGCAGAAACTGTGTTCGAGGCATAATCAGCTTCTAAAGCCACAGCTACTAATGGTGACAAATACAAACCATTAATACTAGAATCTACTACTACAATACTTGCATTTTCTTTCACTGCTGCTTGTGCTATAACAGATGCATATTCTTTTGCATTAAAAGTTGATAAACTATTGTTAGATACCGTTAACACTTTTTCTGCACCGTATGTATATAATTCTGTTGCATCGGCTGCATTAATAGTAACAACCACTAGATTACTAGCTAATTGTTCTGCAACTTTCTTTCCGTAAGAAACTACTTCAAAAGCAGTTTTCTTAAATTTTCCGTCTGTTGAATTGGCAAAAACTAAAACTGACATATTTTTTGGTTTTTTTTTATTTAATCGTTTGTTTGTGTTGTTCTATAATTATTTCGAGTAACGTTAAGAATTATACGTTTTAAAAACGAAGCAACCACTCCTTATTAAATTACTTTAGCTTCATTATGCAATAAGCTAATTAACTCATCTAAATTATCTGCATCCACAAGCTTTACAGCTCCTTTTGGTGCTGGTTTCTCGAAAGACGCTATAGATGTTGATGCCTCAGAACCCTTTGCTTCTAATACTTGTAAAGGTTTTTTACGCGCCATCATAATTCCTCTCATATTTGGTATGCGCAAATCTTTTTCTTCTACAATACCTTTTTGACCACCAATTACTAAAGGTAAAGATGTAGATAACGTTTCAGTACCTCCATCAATTTCTCTTTTAGCAGTTACATCTGTACCCTCTACCTCTATTTCTACACAACCGTTTACAAAATTGAAATCTACTAAAGCAGCCAGCATTCCTGGAACCATTTGCCCATTATAATCTGCAGATTCTTTACCTGCTAAAACTAAATCGTAACCTCCGTCTTTTACTACTGCAGCTAATTCTTTTGCCACTAAAAAACCATCCGTTGGATTTATATTTATTCGAATAGCATCATCTGCACCAATGGCCAATGCTTTTCTAAGAGTGGTCTCTGTTTCTAAACTACCCACATTTACGACAGTTACGGTAGCTCCTTGTTTTTCTTTAAACCACATAGCTCTTGTCAAACAAAACTCATCATAAGGATTAATTACAAACTGCACTCCGTTTTTATCAAACTCAGTGTCATTATTTGTGAAATTAATTTTTGAAGTTGTGTCAGGCACATGACTAATACCTGTCTCTTATACACATCTCCGAGCCCACGAGACCTCTCTACA
>CAJXTJ010000025.1 GCA_913061165.1 uncultured Polaribacter sp. | reverse complement strand
GACAGACAATATATGATATAACAAAGAAAATTAGAAGTATAATTAGTCCGGTTTTTCCTACAAAATCTTGTAAATATTGATTTATTTCAAAACCAATAATACCAGAAATAACTGCAAAATTTTCATGCAAGAACCCCAGACTTATAGAGACTAAAAGCATTGCTGTTAATCCCCAATTCCAAGAAATAATTATTTTAGATAATTTTCTTTTTAGTAAGATTGAAAACCCTGTTGAAAAAAGTTGAAAAGAAACTATAAATGCAGCAATACCAAAACCTTTGTAAATAAAAAAATGTCCTAAGTTTGCGCCAATTTTTCCTAATAAATTTTCACTTTTTACTGCTCTATTCGACAATTGGTGAATTGTGCTCTGATCTTCTTGCCAATTAAAAAAGAAAGAAATAAAAGCAATACATAAGAAAAGAGAAAACAACATTAGAAAAAATCCGAAAATAGTTTGCGTTTGTTTCGTCTTTAAAAAAGCAAAAACACTAGGTTTTCTTTCAGGTTTTTCTGCTGTCTTTTCTGTGCTAGGTTTTCTTTTAGCCATTAATTAATATCTTATTTTTTTAAAATTTGTTACGCTAAAATAGTAAATTGATTTTTGGGATATAAATAAACCCTGCAAGAATTAAAGAAATGATGCCTGCAAACGTTGGAGCGCCTGCAGCGATGTCTTTTATAAAACCTATTTTTATATGAAAATCTGGATGCACAAAATCAGCCATTTTTTCAACTGCCGTATTTAAAGCTTCTGCAACTAAAACTATTCCAATAGCAAGAAACTGAAGCATCCATTCTACATTAGAAATATCAAAAAAGAAGCCCATAAGAGTAACAATAATAGCCATAAAAACTTGCGCTTTTATGCTATCTTCTGTAGTTAATAGCAGCCATGCGCCCTTAAAAGCAAATTTTAAACTACGCAATCTTCCTCTAATAAAACTATCTTTTGCATTCTTCATAAAACTAAATAGCGTTTAATGCTGCTTCATAATTTGGTTCATCAACAATATCAGATATTTGCTCTGTGTAAACTACTGTTCCGCTTGCATCTATAACAATCACTGCTCTAGAATGCAAGTTTGCTAATGGTCCGTTTGTAATTTCTAAACCATAATCTTTTCCAAAACTTCCATTGGCAAAATCAGATAACATTACCACATTTTCTATTCCTTCAGCACCACAAAAACGAGCTTGAGCAAAAGGTAAATCTTTAGAAATACATAAAACAACAGTATTTTCTAATTCAGCAGCTTGTTTATTAAATTTTCTTACAGAAGTTGCACAGGTACCTGTGTCTACTGAAGGGAAAATATTTAAAATTACATTTTTTCCAATAAAATCAGATAAAGAATTTGTAGCCAATGCCACTGTTTTTAATGAAAATTCTGAAGCTTTAGAACCAACTTTTGGTAAATTTCCTATTGTATTTATTGGGTTTCCTTTTAATGTTATATCTGCCATTTTTTTTAAATTTAGTTTAATTTCAAAAGTAAGAATAATTAAATTATTTATGAACACATTAGAGCTCAAAACTACTAAATAAATATGTGAAGCAATAAATATTTTTTTGACTTTAACTAATCCGCTTTAAATAGTTCGAAAAAAGTATTATTCTGTTTACTATTTGTATTTTCGCAGTACTTAAATAGTATTAAAAATTGAATATCTATCAATATACATCTGAATTCAAATATAATTGGAAACTAGCAGCTCCTGTAATGTTAGGAATGTTGGGGCATACATTTGTTAGTTTTGTAGATAATATTATGGTGGGGCAATTAGGAACGGCAGAACTTGCTGCAGTTTCTTTGGGTAATAGTTTTATGTTTATAGCCATGTCTATTGGTATTGGTTTTTCTACAGCAATAACTCCGTTAATTGCAGAAGCCGATGCTTCTAATAACTTTAAACAAGCAAAGTCTACTTATAAACACGGGCTGTTTTTATCCACCACTTTAGGTATTCTACTTTTTTTATTGGTTTTCTTTTCGAAACCACTAATGTATTTAATGCAACAGCCAGAAGAAGTTGTAGTATTGGCAATTCCGTATTTAAATTTAGTTGCATTTTCTTTAATACCATTGGTTATTTTCGAAGCAATTAAACAGTTTACTGATGGTATGTCTATGACTAAATACCCAATGTATGCAACTTTAATAGCAAACATTATAAATGTAGTTTTAAATTATCTTTTAATTTTTGGAAAGTTTGGTTTTCCAGAAATGGGAATGGTTGGCGCTGCATACGGTACACTAGCTTCTAGAATAATTATGGTCATTTATCTTTGGACATTGTTACGTTATAAAGAACGTTCTCTTAAAATTGTTAGAAATATAAAATTATTTGCTTTAGATTTTTCAATGATTAAAAAGATTGTAAATATTGGCTCTTTAAGTGCTATGCAAATGTTTTTTGAAGTTGCTATTTTTACTTCTGCAATATGGCTGAGTGGTTTGTTAGGAAAAAATTCTCAAGCCGCAAATCAAATTGCTTTAAATTTATCTTCTATGACTTTTATGGTTGCAATGGGGCTAAGCGTTGCCTCTATGATTAGAGTAGGCAACCAGAAAGGCTTACAAAATTATAAAGAATTACGAAGAATTGCATTTTCTATTTTTTTGTTGGGTATTTTATTAGCTGTATTTTTTGCATTGTT
Source organism: uncultured Polaribacter sp. (assembly GCA_913061165.1). Classification (GTDB taxonomy): domain Bacteria; phylum Bacteroidota; class Bacteroidia; order Flavobacteriales; family Flavobacteriaceae; genus Polaribacter. The sequence continues at coordinate 17,202 of CAJXTJ010000025.1, read as the reverse complement.
GTTCTTTATTTTTCATAAAAGTTTACCAAATATTTATGTAGATTTAAATGATACTGCAAATTATAAAGACAATATGGAGGTGCTTAGCATTGCATCCAACTTGTTATTAGCGGCTGCTTTCTTTCAGATTTCAGATAGTATACAAGTAGTTGTTTTAGGAGCTTTAAGAGGTCTTCAGGATGTTAAAATACCAACTATTTTAACCTTTATTTCCTATTGGGTTGTTGGTTTCCCTATTTCTTACTTTCTAGGTAAAGAAGAAATGTATGGTAGTTTTGGTATTTGGTTAGGTTTATTGGCGGGGTTAACAACAGCCTCCGTTTTATTATTCATTCGATTTAATTCCTTAACTTTAAAGTTAATAAAAGAAAAACAATAATATATATTCTCTTGAACGCAGACGAGAGGTTTAAAAAAAATAAATTAGTTTTCGATTGCGTTCGAAGTTTCATAAATAAAAGATTTACAATGAATTTACCGAAATTTTTATTAGCAGATAACAGCAGTTTACCAGACGATATTTTTGTATTGCATACAGAGTTTCCTCGTTTTATGATTAACTTAAAGGATGACGAAATAGAATGGTTTGAGGACTTAACCGGAGAAAATGAAGAAGATATTGCAGGAGAATTGGCGGATTTAATGGACAAAGCAGGCTTGTTTTATGACGCTGAAATGAAAGAATTTGAATAAATAATGCCAAATACTAGGTCTAAAAAAAACCTCACATTTATTTACATGTGAGGTTTTTTTTATACTATTATTACTATTATTCTTTTGGAATTGTAATACCTAAATTTTTAAGCACCAATTCAGTGACATCAAATTTTGAATCTATATATGCAAATTCATTTCCGGTAATTGTTAAAATTTGAGTGTATTCATTTTCTTTGGCTACAGCTGCAATTGCTTCGCTAAGCATCGTGTAAAGAGGACGCATTAACTCGTCTCTTTTTAATCCCATTAACGTATTTCCGTTTTTTTGATATTTTTTAATATCTTGTTCTAAGCCAGCCAATTCTTTTTGAATTGTTTTCTTCTCTAACGCGCCCATATCCTTTTCTTTGAGTTGATAGTCTTCTAACCTTACTTTAAAGTCTGTAACTCTGATACTAAAAGTTGAATCTAACATTGCGCCATAACTCTTTGTAATCTCTACAACTTTTTTTGTCTCTGGCATCATACCTATAATATAGTCGCTATCAATTGTTCCAACTTTAGTTTGAGCAATTGTTAATGAACTTATAAAGGCAATAAATAATACTGTAATTTTTAATTTCATGATTTTAATTTTGTTGCACAAAGATATACAATGGTCTGACTTACAAAAGTATGTTATCTTTTTAATTTGTTAATTTTTTCAGAAATTTCAGAGACTATGGTTAATTTGTCAGTTAAATAATCAAACCACAAAATATTTTCATCCCTTTTAAACCATGTTAATTGTCTTTTTGCAAAACGTCTAGAATTTTTCTTAATTTCAGAAATAGCAAACTCCTTTGTAAAATTCCCATCAAAAAAAGAAAATAACTCTCTGTAACCAACAGTTTGTAATGCATTTAATTCTTTGTGAGCATGCAAGGTTTTCGCTTCTTCAATTAAGCCATTGTCTATCATTGCATCTACGCGTTGGTTAATTCTATTGTAGATCATTTCTCTATCTGCATTTAAACCTATTTTAATACTCTTAAAGTTTCTTGGTTTCTTTGGCTTATTTTTAAAGGTTGAATACGGAATACCCGAACCAATACAAACTTCTAAAGCGCGCATTATTCTATGTGGATTGTCTATGGCAATCAATTTATAAGTTTCTACATCTAATTCTTTTAATTGCTTTTGAAGTACCTCAATGCCTTCCTTTTCTAGTTTTAACAATAGAGCTTCACGTATTTCAGGAGCTACTTCAGGAAAATAATCCAATCCATTTAAAACGGCATCTACATAAAGGCCACTTCCGCCAACCATTATTTGAATAGGATTTTCTTTAAAAAGTACTTCGAGTTTTTCTAAAGTATCTCTTTCAAATTCACCCACATTATAGGAGTCAAAAACACTTCTATTTTGTATAAAATAATGTTTAGCAGCAGCTAGTTCTTTGGGTTCAGGGACTGCTGTGCCAATCGTCATTTCTTTAAAGAATTGTCTAGAGTCGCAAGAAATAATACTTGCATTAAAAGCATTTGCTAGTTGAATACTTAAGGCTGTTTTACCAATTGCCGTAGGCCCAACAATGGTTATTAAAGTATTTTGGTTAGTACTCATTTAATTTAAAATGCTTCCGCAATTATGACAAAATGTTGCACCCTCGGTATGTTCTTCATTCAAACAAGCTGGGCAAGATTGTGTGTTTGTTTCAATTTTATTAATTTCTGTTTTGGTCATTTCAGAACTTACAATACCTGTAGGAATGGCAATAATAGAATATCCTAAAATCATAATTGCACTAGCAATTAATTGACCCAACGGTGTTTGTGGTGCAATGTCTCCAAAACCAACGGTGGTTAACGTTACAATTGCCCAATAAATACTTTTTGGAATATTTGTAAATCCGTTTTCCGCACCCTCAACCATGTACATTACCGTTCCTAAAATAATACAAACTATCAATACAAAGAGTAAGAATACAGCTATTTTAGCCCTGCTTCCTCTTAAGGCAACCATTAGTTTATTTGAAGCGCCTATATATCTTGCCAATTTTAAAATTCTAAAAACTCGCAATAAACGTAAAGCTCTAAAAGCAAGTAATCCTTGTGAACCTGCAAAAATAAAAGATAAATACATCGGTATTGTAGATAAAAAATCGATTACGCCAAAAAAGCTAAAAATATAGGTAGCTGGCTTTTTAATAGAGAAAATTCGAAGTATGTATTCTATTGAAAACAAAATGGTAATTATCCATTCTCCAATATTTAATACCTCGTGATATTTATTATCAAAACTCTCCATACTTTCTAGCATTACTAATAATATGCTTGTTAGAATGGCTATTAATAAAATTACATCAAAGACTTTACCTTCCTTGGTATCTGCTTCATAAATAATTTCATGAAGTCTTTTTTTCCAAGATAATTTATTTTTTATAATGTCCAAAATTTAGTTTTTTAACTAGTACAATACTACAAATATTTAGTGAGTTTAAAAAAGTATCAACATTACAAATCTAATAATCTCTTAGCTGCATTAAAAGGAGTTGTCTTTCCATTCTCTAAATTATCAATTTCTTCTTCTAAGGCATTTTTAACTTTCGGATTTTGGTAAAAGTTAGTTTTTAATTGCTGTTCTATTGTAGACAACAGCCAAAATTTATTTTGCTCATTTCTTTTTTTATTAAAATAAGCGTTCTCTTTTGTAATCGCAATATAAGTAAGAATCATATTGTCAATTTCCTCAATCCCAGAATTATGAAGAGCACTTGCGGTTAATACTTTAGGCTGCCATTTACTATCTTTTAATGGGTATAAATGCAATGCTCTGTTAAAAGCTACTTTGGCTATTTTAGCATTTTGTTTGTTTTCGCCATCAGCTTTATTAATAACAATAGCATCTGCCATTTCTATAATTCCGCGTTTTATTCCTTGCAATTCGTCTCCAGCGCCAGCCAATTTCAATAATAAGAAGAAATCTACCATAGAATGCACCACTGTTTCAGACTGCCCAACTCCAACGGTTTCAATAATTATGGTGTCAAATCCTGCGGCTTCACATAAAATAATACTTTCGCGTGTTTTTTGGGCAACACCGCCTAAAGAAGTACCAGAAGGAGAAGGTCTAATAAAAGCATTTTCATCAGTTACAAGAGCTTCCATTCTTGTTTTGTCGCCTAATATAGAACCTTTATTTACAGAGCTACTTGGATCTACTGCAAGCACTGCTACTTTTTTGCCTTGTGCCGTTAAGTATTTACCAAAAGCCTCTATAAATGTACTTTTACCAACCCCAGGAACCCCTGTGATTCCTATTCTAACAGATTTATTTGCATGGGGCAAGCAACGGTTTAAGATATCATTTGCTTTTTGTTGATGTTTGATATTTGTACTTTCAACCAATGTAATAGCCTTGCTTAAGAATGTAATATTACCCTTTAAAACTCCAGTAACAAATTCACTTACAGAGTTTTGCCTTGCTCTACTAATTTTAATTTTTTCTGCAGATGCTTTGCTAGTAGTTTCTGGTTTAGAAACTCCATCTTTTTCTTGTAAAGCAGAAGATTTATCATTCATTAGAAAGGAATTATGCAAATTTAAAGATAATTAATTAAAAAGTAAATTTACAAAAATTCTCATAAATTCCATTTCTCTATTCTTAATAAAGTAACTATCTTTATACCCTGTAAAATAGTCACTTTTTTAATGGAACGCTACAAAGAAAATAAAATAAAAGTATACAATTCTCTATCTAAAAAGAAAGAGAACTTTAAACCTATAACAGAAGGTTACGTGGGCATGTATGTATGCGGTCCTACGGTATATAGCAACGCACATTTAGGTAACGTTAGAACTTTTATGTTCTTTGATATCGTATATAGATACTTATTACATTTAGGGTATAAAGTACGTTACGTGCGCAATATTACAGATGCTGGCCATTTAGAAAATGATGCAGATGAGGGTGAAGATAGAATTGCTAAAAAAGCACGCATTGAAAAAATAGAGCCTATGGAAGTGGTACAGCGGTATACTGTTGATTTTCATAATGTGCTTAAAAATTATAATTTTTTACCACCAAGTATAGAGCCAACAGCAACCGGACATATTGTAGAACAAATAGAAATGATTAAAGAAATCATAGAAAAAGGTTTAGCATATGAGGTAAATGGCTCTGTATATTTTGATGTCTTAGAATACAATAAAAATGAACATTACGGTATTTTATCTGGTAGAAAAGTAGAGGATTTAATTCACAATACAAGAACTTTAGACGGGCAATCAGATAAAAAAAATCCGCAAGATTTTGCACTTTGGAAAAAAGCAGATGAACGTCATATAATGAGATGGCCTTCTCCTTGGAGCGATGGGTTTCCAGGCTGGCATTTAGAATGTTCTGTAATGAGTACAAAATATTTAGGAGAACAATTTGACATTCACGGTGGTGGAATGGATTTAAAATTTCCACATCATGAATGTGAAATTGCACAATCTAAAACGTGCAGTGGTAAAACACCCGTTAATTATTGGATGCACACGAATATGCTCTTGTTAAATAGTCAGAAAATGGCAAAATCTACAGGAAATTTTATTTTACCAAATGAGATTTTATCTGGAGAAAATGATATTTTACCAAAGGCATTTGCAGCAAGTGTTGTTCGTTTTTTTAATTTACAAGCTAATTACAGAAGTATTTTAGATTTTTCTGGGGAAGCTTTAGAGGCGTCAGAAAAAGGGCATACTAAATTAATGGAAGCTGTTAATTTCTTAGATAAGATAGCAGCAGGGAAAATATCAACTTTTAATGTACAAGAATGGGAAAATTCTTGCTACGATGCAATGAATGACGATTTTAATACGCCTATATTGATTGCAAATTTATTTGAAGCTGTAAAGGTTATCAACCATATAAAAGAGCAGAATGCAAGTTTAACTGCACCTGATCTATTCGCGTTTAAAAAAGCTTTAAATGGTTTTGTTTTTGATATTTTAGGCTTAACCAATGAAAATTCTAAAGATAGTTCAGAAAAAATAAATGGAGTAGTGGAGCTTTTAATAAAATTAAGAAAAGAAGCGAGAGAAAATAAAGATTGGGCGTTATCAGATCAGATTAGGGATGAGTTAATTGTTTTAGGTATACAATTAAAAGATGGTAAAGAGGGCACAACATTTTCTGTAAACTAATATTTAATTTGAGAAAAATTCTTTCATATCCATTTATTTTACTAGTTCGGTTTTATCAAGTAGCAATATCACCATTTACACCAGCAACATGCAGGTACAACCCAACATGTTCTCATTATACCATTGAGGCATTGCAAAAATACGGGCTGTTTTTAGGAGGTTGGTTGGCTTTGAAAAGAATATTTAGTTGTCATCCTTGGGGAGGAAGTGGTTATGATCCAGTACCAGAAAATATAGAAAATTAAAAATAAATATAATAGTATATGAATTTTTTAGCAATAGAATGGAATCCTTCGATTGGAATTGATTTAGGTTTTTTCGTAATTCGTTGGTATAGTTTAATGTTTGTTACGGCCTTTTTATTAGGTCTGCGCATCATGAAAAAAATCTATGTTACAGATAATATTCCTGTAGAAAAAGTAGATCCTTTATTTATGTATGTTTTTCTTTCTATGCTTTTAGGAATGCGTTTAGGAGATGTTTTCTTTTACAGTTGGGATTATTATCAAAACCACTTGCTAGAAATATTTCTACCCATAAAAGAAAGTGCAAATAGTACTATATTAGGATTTATAAAGGGATGGAAGTTTACTGGTTTTACCGGATTTGCAAGTCATGGTGCCGCAATAGGTATACCAATAGCGTTGTATTTTTATGCAAAAAAACATTTACACAAACCATGGTTGTTTATTTTAGATAGACTTGCTATAGTAGTAGCTTTAGCTGGATTTTTCATCCGTTTCGGCAACTTTTTTAATTCAGAAATTTATGGAAAAGAAACAGGTTCTAGTTTCGGGGTAATTTTTAAAGCCGCAGGAGAAACAGCAGCTAGACACCCAACACAATTATACGAAGCTATTAGTTATTTAGCATTATTTTTAGTAATGTGGTTTTTGTATTCGAAAACAAATAAAAAAAACGAAGTTGGTTTTCTTTTTGGTTTATTTATGTCTGTTTTATGGTCTCTACGTTTCTTTATAGAATTTATAAAAGAGCCACAAGTTCAAATAAGGGGACAAGAATGGTTTTTTAGTCCTTTAAATACAGGACAAGTTTTAAGTATTCCTTTAATACTTATTGGAATTTGGTTAATGTTAAGAAAATCAGAAAAAGAAGCTTAGATTTTTTATGGAAAAACTAAAACAACGCTGGGGTATAGAAAGCAATTGGGCGGTAATAGCCATTTTTATTGTTTTTGCAATTAATGGGTCTTTCGCTACGTGGATTGCAAAACCTGTTACGATTTTTTTAGGACTAAATCCTGAAACCGTTTCAGGATTTATATATTATCCATTAAGATTTTTATTAATCTTTCCTATATACCAAATAACGTTACCAATTGTTGGTTGGTTTTTTGGACAATTAAAATTTTTCTGGGCATTTGAAAAAAAATTTTTAAGTAGAATAGGTTTGGGATTTTTATTTAAGCAGTAATATTAATTGTTAAGCACATCTTTATTTTTACGGTTTATGATATAGGTGTAAATCCACATAATAGTAAATGTTGGGATGATGTCTATAGGTAATAATTCTTCGATAAAAGAGATAATACCAGCAATTTTACCTTTTCTTCCTTTGTACATTTTAGTCATTATATAACCAGCAAAAGGTGCCCAAAGCATACTTATTAATGGAATTGGTATAAAACCAAAAAGATCTAATACAATACTAAAAACCAACTTTTTGTAGGTATGTTTCATAGGAAATAATTAAGAAAAATTCTTCTCAAAAGAATTCAGTTTATAAAGAATTCTATAATTTAGCTAAAAATACTAATTAGCATTGAAATTTAATCATTTTAAAAATAAAATACCAATATATATAAACAAGACAGTAGGTGGTTTAGATGCACAATTTAAATTAGCACCCGAATTACGTTTAAAATATAATACGGACAAAATAAAGGCAAGTAATCCAAGACTAGCAGCCGTTTTGGTGCTTTTTTATCCGAATGAAAATAATGAAACAACTTTTTTACTTACAGAAAGGGCCAGCTACAAAGGAGCCCATTCTGCTCAAATAAGTTTTCCAGGGGGTAAAGTTGATACATCAGATATAAATATGCAAGCAACTGCGCTAAGAGAAGCAGCAGAAGAAGTTGGATTGCATATAAAACCTACAGCAGTTTTTAAAGAAATAACGCCTGTTTATATTCCACCAAGTAATTTTTTAGCAACTCCTTTTTTAGCCTTTGTATCAGAAAAACCAAAATTTAGAATCAATTATGAAGTTGAAAATACTATAGAAGTTTTATTAGAAGATTTATTGAATGAAGGTTCTTTATCTAAAGTGAATTTAACTACTTCTTATATGGCTAATGTAGATGTACCGTGCTTTAAATTAAATGGTTACGTAGTTTGGGGCGCTACAGCCATGATGCTTTCAGAAATTAAAGAACTTTTAAAGTGATCAATTTTATGATTTGTTTCGTAAATTCGCAGCCAACCAACTTTATAAACTAACTAAAAATGCCGTTCATAAAAAGAAATCCTTTTGGTCATATTTTATTTCTTAAAAAATTGATGATTAGAATTTTCGGATTGATATCGCATAGTCGCTATCGTAAATTTAATAGTTTACAAATAGAGGGATCTGATATTTTAAGAAACTTACCAGATAGTAATGTCTTATTTATTTCAAATCATCAAACTTATTTTGCTGATGTAGCAGCTATGTTTCACGTGTTTAATGCAGCCTTAAAGGGCAGAGATGATAGTATTAAAAATGTTGGTTATATTTGGCATCCAAAATTAAATGTTTATTTTGTTGCTGCGGGAGAAACTATGAAGTCTGGTTTGCTGCCTAAATTATTTGCATATGCTGGTTCCGTTTCTATAGATAGAACGTGGCGAAGTGATGGAAAGGATGTAAAGCGACAAGTAAAAAACTCTGATATTTCTAATATTGGTAAAGCTATTAAAGATGGTTGGGTAATTACGTTCCCACAAGGCACAACTACACCTTTTAAACCTATTAGAAGAGGAACAGCTCATATTATAAAAACCTGTAAACCTATTGTAGTTCCAATAGTTATAGATGGTTTTAGACGTTCTTTTGATAAAAAAGGGTTAAGTATTAAAAAAAGAAACGTGTTACAGTCTATGGTAATTAAAGAACCATTAGATATAGATTATGAAAATGAAGATATTGCAGATATTGTTACAAAAATTGAATTTGCAATTGAACAACATCCTTCATTTCTAAAAGTACTATCTCCTAAAGATGCTGAAGATTATATGAATGAGGAAGAAGAATTAAATAAAAAACGAGAATTTTGGAGTTCTTAAGATTCTTTTAAAACAGTATCTATTGCTATTATTTCATCCTTTGTAAAGATGGTATTTTCAATTGCTCTTGCACTATCTATTATTTGAGCAGTTTTACTTGCTCCAATTAGAACCGAAGTAATGCTATCCTCTTTCAATATCCAAGAAATTGCCATTTGTGCTAAACTTTGATTTCTGTTTTCAGCAATTTTGTGCAATGCTTTAATTTTTGGTAACTTCTCTAGTACTTGATTTGCATTTAAAAACGGACTATCTTTTATAGCTCTTGAATCTTTGGGTAAACCAGTAATGTATTTATTTGTTAGCATTCCTTGTGCTAAGGGTGAAAAACAAATTGCACCTACTCCAGAATTTCTTAATAATTCTAACAAGCCGTCTTCAATCCACCTATCAAATAAATTATAGTTTGGTTGATGAATCAAACAAGGAGTTCCTAAATCTTTTAATATTTTAAAAGCTTTTGCGGCTTCTTTAGGTCTGTAATTCGAAATACCAACATACAAGGCTTTTCCTTGTCTAACCATTAAGTCTAAAGCACCCATAGTTTCTTCTAAAGGCGTTTCTGAGTCTGGTCTGTGATGATAAAAAATATCTACATAATCTAAGCCCATTCTTTGCAAACTTTGGTCTAAGCTAGCAACTAAAAATTTCTTTGATCCTAAATCTCCATAAGGTCCTGGCCACATTCCGTATCCGGCTTTTGTCGAAATAATAAGTTCATCTCTATATGTACTAAAATCCTTTTTTAATATTTTCCCAAAGTTTCTTTCGGCAGCGCCTGGTGCAGGACCATAATTATTTGCCAAATCAAAATGAGTAATTCCATTATCAAAAGCACATTTTAATAGATTTCTAGCATTTTTAAAATTATCATGATCGCCAAAGTTATGCCATAGTCCTAGAGAAATTTCAGGAAGTAACAGACCACTGTTTCCTGTTCTTCTGTAGTTCATTTTCTCATAGCGCTTTTCATCAGCTATATATGTGCTTTTCTTGCTCATTTAAATTATTTTAACGCCTCTTTTAATATGGTTATGGGATGTTTTGCAATTCGTTGTGTACCATCAAAAATTTGGTGCCTACAACTGGTTCCTGCAGCAACAATCTCAGTTTCTTTGGGTGTGGTTCTTAGCTTTGGAAACAAGGTATCTTCACCAACTTGCATTGAAATATCATAATGCTCTTTTTCATAACCAAAAGAGCCAGCCATACCACAGCAACCGGAATTAATTATAGTTACAGAATAATTTTCAGGAATATTTAAAATTTGAAAACTTGCATGGGTTCCAGACAATGCTTTTTGATGACAATGCCCATGAATTTTAAGTGTTTTGGCTTCTTGCGTAAAATGCGAGCGATCTAAGTTTCCTTTTTCGATTTCTTTGGCTAGAAACTCTTCAAAAGTAAATACATTTTTAGCAATCCTTTCTGCAGAACTTTTATCGTCTGCTAGACGAATATACTCGTCTCTAAATGTTAAAATAGCAGAGGGTTCTATACCAATTAAAGGGGTGTCTTCAGTAATAATATCCTTAAAAACAGCAACGTTTAAATTACAGACTACTTTAGCCTCTTTTAAGAAACCTTTGGAAATAAAACTTCTTCCAGATTCTTCATGATTTACAATTTGTAGATTATACCCTAATTTTTCAAAAAGTATAAAAGCATCTTTACCAATTTCTACATCGTAAAAATTAGTAAACTCGTCACAAAATAAATAAACAACCTTTTTATGATTTGATTTTGGTTGCTTGCTGTACCATTTTTTTAATGTTTTTGGAGCTAATTTTGGAACGCGTCTTTGTTGTGCAACACCCATGGCAGCTTTTGCAAACGGTGTGCTTAAAATTGCGTTTGTTAAAGCGGGAGCAATACTCCCTAGTTTATTATATTTTACATTATTAGCAAACAATTTACTCCTAAAAGAATATCCGTTTGTTTCTTGATATTGATATAAAAATTCTGCCTTCATAGTTGCAATATCTACATTACTTGGGCATTCTGATGCACATGCTTTGCAGCTTAAACACAAGTCGAAAACATCTTTTAATTCTTTGTGGTCAAATCTATTTACCTTATCTGAATTTGTTAAAAACTCACGTAATGTATTCGCTCTTGCCCGTGTAGTATCTTTTTCATTTTTTGTTGCTCGGTAACTTGGACACATGGTACCGCCAGCTTCCACTGGTTTTCTACAATCGCCAGAGCCGTTGCATTTTTCTGCAAGTTTTAAAATTCCTTCACTATCAGAAAAATCTTGAATTGTTTTAATTTCTGGTTCAACTCTATCCACTTCATAACGCAGACTTTCATCCATTGAAAAAGCGTCTGTGATTTTTCCTTTATTAAAAACATTGTTTGGGTCAAATGCTTTTTTAATACGTCTTAATAATTGGTAATTTTGATCACCAATCATTAACGGAATAAACTCTGCGCGAACAATTCCGTCTCCGTGTTCGCCAGAAAAAGAACCTTTATATTTTTTTACTAAAGCAGCAGTTTCGGTTGTAATTTTTCTAAACAATACAACATCTTCTTTTTTCTTTAGATTTAAGATAGGACGTAAATGTAATTCACCCGCACCAGCATGTGCATAATACACTGCGTTTTGCTGATACTTATACATAATCTGAGTAAATTCTTCAATATAATTTGGCAAATCTTCTAATGCTACAGCAGTATCTTCTATACAGGCTACGGCTTTTTTATCACCAATCATATTTCCTAAAGCACCTAAACCGGCTTTTCTTAAATAATGAACTTTTGCAATATCTTGACCGAATACTTTCGGGTGATGGTAGCCAAAGTTGTTTTTTTCTAAATCTTCAATTAACTTGTCTGCTAAGATTTCTGCATCCTCAATAGTATTTGCTGAAACCTCTAACATTAAAACTGCTTCAGGATCTCCTTGCAAGAAAAATCTATTTTTTGCAAGGTCACGATTGTTTTTCGTACAATCTAAAATTGTCTTATCCATTAACTCACAATTGTATAAATCGTGTTTCATTGCTATAACCGTAGCAAGTAAACTTTCATTTATACTTGTAAAATGGGTACACACCATAATACTCTCTGACGGGGGTAAAGGATCTAATTCTAATGTAATTGCTGTAGAAAAAGCTAAAGTTCCTTCACTACCAGATAAAAATTTTGCAACGTTTATAGTTGGTGCTGATCCACCAAACAAGTCAGACGTTAAAAACTCATCAACAGCATACCCCGTATTTCTTCTATGTATTGCTTCTTTCGGAAATTGTTCTTTAATTTCTAGCTGATTTTTTTCTAAAGAAAGTTCTTCAAAAATAGTTCTGTAAATAGTTCCTTCTAAAGTATTTTCTTTTGTTTTATCACTAAATTCTTGAGAAGTTATTTCTTTAAAAGTAACGGAAGTTCCGTCACTTAAAATCGCTTCAATTTCTAATACTTTATCACGCGTAACTCCGTATTTTATAGAGGTGCTTCCCGAAGAATTATTACCTACCATTCCGCCCATCATACAGCGGTTTGAAGTAGATGTATTGGGCCCAAAAAATAAACCAAACGGTTTTAAATATACATTCAAAGAATCCCTTACAATTCCGGGCTCTAATTTTATAGATTTTGAAGTTTCATCAAAAGAAATAATTTTTGTGAAATGTTTAGAAACATCTACTATAATTCCGTCTCCAACACATTGTCCTGCTAATGAAGTACCAGCAGTTCTTGGTATTAGCGTAATTTCTCTCTGAGTTGCAAAGGTAATTAAGGTTTTAAGATCTTTTTCGTTTTTAGGATATGCAACAGCCAAAGGCATCTTTCTGTAAACAGAAGCATCTGTAGCATATAAGGTTTTATGTAAGCTATCAAAAAGCACATCACCAGAAAGCGATTTGTGAAGTTGTTCTAAAACAGTAGTTGAAATCATTAGTTGGGTAAATAATTGTTCTATTACAAATATCTGAATAATTAAATCAATTCAATCCGTTAAAAAACTTCTTTCACTATTTTTATTGATTCTATAATAAATCATTTAAAATACTGTTAATTTTCTATTGAAATAGTATGCAGTCAGATATTGAAATCTTTCTGTATTATCTATTTATAGTGTCATTTATAGGTTTTAAAAAAAGTATCTTTGCGTCGTAGTATTTAGAGTATTAATACAATAGCAATCAACTTAATGTCTGTTTGTTTCTAAATATCAATTATAAGCCAATTTTAAACGCACGTTTTGCGAACCACATTAGTTGGTAAAACGTTATAACGTAGTATCAATTGATGAATTCAAAAACACAAATAAACAAACCATCACCAACTGTTCCTGGTGAAATTATAATAAAATTCGAGAGCACTACAGATGTAAGAGCTACTATTTATTCAATGAAGGAAGGTTCATCGGTTATAATTACTGATTTTTATAGTAATGGAATGAGCCTCTTAAAAGAGTTACATAAACATTTAAAAAATAGGTTGCCAAATAAAACATTTTCGGAGCAACGCGCATATAGAGCGGAATATCATAAGCTTTCCAATCAGGTTTTTATAGAAATTGTAAATCAAGAAGTAGCGGTTAAAAAAGCGCCTAGTATTGGTTGGTTAGAAAAATTTTATCCAGAAAATAACAAATTCTTTTTAACCTTTCCGCAAGTACAAGGATTAAATAGTGCTTGGCAATGGTATAAAAACGGAATTAAAGTGCCTGTTCTAAGAAATAAAATACACCCGTTTTATGGTACGTATTTCCCAACCCGATTCGATCATTTAATTTTATTTGACAATTGGTTAAAGCGCTATAAAGGTGCTAAGAAGTCTGCTATAGATGTTGGTATTGGTAGTGGTGTTTTGGCCTTTCAAATGGTGCAACATGGTTTTCAAAAGGTTTTTGGAACAGATACTAATCCGAATGCAATTGCAGGTTTAAAAGAAGCTATGGGAGAGACAAAACTATCTCGTAAGATTGAATTAAGTGATGCAAATCTTTTTGGTGAATTAAAAAATGAAACAGAATTAATTGTTTTCAATCCGCCTTGGTTGCCAGCAGCTTCTAGTTTAGGGAAAATTGATGAAGCTATTTATTATAATAAAAATTTATTTCCTAAGTTTTTTGCCGAAGCAAATAACAGATTGGCTAAAGATGGTAAACTAGTTATATTGTTTTCTAATTTAGGTCAAATTACAAAAGCATCTAAAGAGCACCCGATAGAAAAGGAACTAGCAAAAGGAGTGCGTTTTCAATTAGAAAAATGTTTAAAGAAATCTGTAAAAGTAGCTTCAGAAAAAACCAAAAGAGACCAACATTGGCGTGGGAGTGAGGAAGTAGAACTTTGGGTATTGGTGAAGAAATAAAAAATTAAAAAGATAAAAAAAGCGGTAAAAAGGGTCTATTTCCCCTTTTTACCGCTTTTTAAATATAACGTTACTACTTTTTTACCTTTTCTACCAACTCTAAATTACTCAAAGAAGTCTTTGTCGTAAAAACCCCGTAATTAATAATTACATTTTTCTTTTCAATTTTATCAATGGTACCGATAGAATTAGAATCTTTAATACGCACTCTATCATTTATTTGATAATCGTATGTTGCTTTCTCTTCAGCAATTTTAACAGCTTCTATTTTCTTTTCTTTACGTACTTCAACGACCTTTTGTAGAACCTCTTTCTCAACTTTTTTAATGACATCTTGCATTTGTTTTTCAACAACTTTTGCAACATTTTTCTGAGATTTTGTCTTCGGAGTTAATGGGTTCTTCTTAGCGTATTTTACTTTTTCATCCACCACCCATTTGTTGAAATTAGTATTTAATTCTTTTTTATTATTATTCTGAAAGTATTTGTTTAGAAACTCATTAATTTTTCTACCTAAAGAAAGCATTCTTTGGTTATTATCATACAGCTCTTGGAAACCAGCTAGCTTTAGTTGAATTTTATCTTCCTTTTCCTGTAAACTTTCTAAATGTTCTTGTCCTTTAGATTTTTGCTTTTCTAGGTTGTCTGAATTTCGTTGTAGTTTACTTCTTTCTTTTTGCAGTTTAGAAATGGTTTGGTCTAAACGAACTTTCTCTGTGTCTACACGTTTTTTTGCCTTATTTATAATACTAAATGGAATTCCGTTTTTCTGCGCTACTTCAAATGTAAAAGAACTACCAGCTTGCCCAACAAACAATTTGTACAACGGCTCTAAGGTGCGCTCATCAAACTGCATGTTTGCATTGGTTACATTTTCCAATTCATTTGCCAGTACTTTTAAGTTAGAGTAGTGGGTTGTAATGATTCCAAAAGCTTTTTTCTCATAAAACTCTTCTAAGAATATTTCTGCTAGAGCACCACCTAATTCAGGGTCTGACCCCGTACCAAATTCATCAATTAAAAACAAGGTGCTTTCTCCACATTTACGTAAAAAATTACGCATATTTTTTAAGCGATAACTATAGGTACTTAGTTGATTTTCTATAGATTGATTGTCTCCAATATCTGTTAAAATAGTATCAAAAATATAGGTTTGGCTACGTTCGTCTACAGGAATTAAAATTCCGCTTTGTAGCATTAATTGCAATAAACCAATAGTTTTTAGAGTAATACTTTTTCCACCTGCATTAGGTCCTGAAATAACAATAATCTGTTGTTTTTCGTTGAGTTCTATAGATTGAGGTATTGTTTTTATTTTTTGAGCATTATTTTTTCTCCATAATATTGGATGCATGGCATTTTTAAAGAAAATTCTTTTTTCTTTGGTTATTTTTGGCAGAATCGCATTCATTTCCAGTGCATATTTTGCTTTTGAGCCAACAGCATCTGTATGTACCAAGTATTCTAAATATTCTTCTAAAAGGCTTGTAAATGGCCTAACTGTTTCTCCTAGGGCTCTTAATATCTTAATTACTTCTTGTTTTTCTTCATATACTAAATTTTGATACTCTCTGCTATATGTTAATGTAGCTTGTGGTGCTATATAAACAATATTACCAGATTTTGAAGAACCCAATAAGCTACCTGCTATTTTACGCCTATGCATTGCAGAAACCGCTAAAACGCGCTGATTATCTACAACGGTTTCTTTAATATCGTCTAGATAACCGGCAGCAATAGATTTCGAGAGCGCACTAGAAAAACTAGCGCCAATTTTACCACGAATATTATTTATATCTCTTCTTATTTGTTTTAAAGCAGAGGATGCGTTGTTTTTTACTTCGCCCGAAATATCAATTATTTTTTTAATTTCATCATCAATATAAGTAGTGAACTCAATTTTTTGAGAAAGCTCAAAAAACGTAGGAAACTGTAATTTTAATTTTTTAAAAAACTTAATATGCTCATTTACTGTTAGAGATGTACTTGCTATCTTTAAGAAAGCGTCTGTTTCAATAAAGCTATTTTCTATTTTTAATCTTTTTACACTTTCCGTTACATTATCAAAACCATGATTTGGTACCCTATTTTCACTTTGAAAAGAAGATAAATATTCATTTACCAAATGTAATTCTATAAAAAGTTGCTTTCTACTATTTATCGGTTGGATTTCTCGCACCCTTTCTTTCCCTAAACCGGAAATACAATGTTCTGATACATGCTGTAAAACTGTAGAAAACTCTAAATCTTGTAATGTTTTTCCTGAAATATTCGTATTCAAATTCGTAATTTTGGTTCTTTACAAAAATAAGGAACAATGGAGCTAAAAATAGCGAATAGCTGGAAAAATATTTTACAGGATGAGTTTGAAAAATCATATTTTAAAGATTTGACAAATTTTGTAAAAGAAGAATATGACAAACACCAATGTTTTCCTGATGAAAAAGATATTTTTGGAGCTTTTGATTTTTGTTCTCTTGCTTCTTTAAAAGTAGTAATTATTGGTCAAGATCCTTATCATGATGAAAATCAAGCAAACGGATTGTGTTTTTCTGTAAAAGAGGGAATCAAGCATCCACCATCTTTAAAAAATATATTTAAAGAAATTGCTAAGGATTTAGAACAAAAAGATGCACATAATGGAAATTTAGAAAGGTGGGCATCTCAAGGAGTTCTATTATTAAATGCAACTTTAACGGTTAGAGCGCATGAAGCAGGATCACATCAAAATAAAGGCTGGGAAAAGTTTACAGATGCAGTAA
>CAJXTJ010000024.1 GCA_913061165.1 uncultured Polaribacter sp. | reverse complement strand
CCATTCTTATTGGACCCGAAGGAGATTTTTCTACAGAAGAAATACAAAAAGCATTGGCAAAGAAATTTACTCCTATTTCTTTAGGAGAAAGCAGATTACGCACAGAAACCGCAGCTTTAGTAGTTGTTAATATTGTTTCATTTATAAACGAGTAATTTAGTATATTGCTTTAAAATAATTACGTTTTAAAATTCATGAAACAGATACTACTCCTAATTATAGTTTGCTTTTCTAGCATGGCATATGCACAAGATGTTGCTATTCTAAAATACAATGGTGGTGGAGATTGGTACGCAAACCAGACTGCAGTTCCTAATTTAGTAACCTTTGCAAATACAAACATTAAAACTACTATTTCCAAGAATCCAATAGCAGTAGCCGTTGGTAGTGAAGATCTATTTAACTATCCAATGTTATTTATGACGGGGCATGGAAATATCTTTTTATCCGATGACGAAGCAGAAAACCTAAGAAATTATTTAATTTCTGGCGGATTTTTACATATTTCAGACAATTACGGATTAGATAAATTTATAAGAGAAGAAATTAAAAAAGTATTTCCAAAATTAGAATTTAAAGAAATACCTAGTAGCCATGCTATTTTCAATCAGACATTTAAATTTCCAAATGGTATGCCAAAAATTCACGAGCACGATAAAAAACCAGCACAAGGATTTGGCATTTTCTATGAAGCTAGATTGGTTATTTTATATGATTATGAAACCGACTTAAGTGATGGTTGGGAAGACGAACTAGTACATAACAATCCTAAAAGTGTCAGAGAAAAGGCCTTAAAAATGGGCTCAAATATTATAGAGTATGCTTTTAAAAATTAGTAAAGAAATAGACATAGATGCCATTAAAATAAACTTCGATTCTAGTGAATTATGGCTTTTAAATATTGCCATAGCCATTATTATGTTTGGCGTTGCTTTGGGTATTTCTATAGACGATTTTAAAAGACTTTTAAAAAAACCTAAAATTCTTTTTGTTGGAGTTCTATCTCAGTTTATCTTATTACCAGCATGTACTTTTTTAGCTATAATTATTATAGAACCCCATCCTAGTTTTGCTTTAGGAATGATGATGATTGCTGCTTGCCCTGGTGGAAATGTTTCTAACTTTTTTAGTAAAATGGCTGGAGGAAACGCAGCATTATCTGTTAGTTTAACTGCATTTGCAACACTTATTTGTATTATTATGACTCCTTTTAATTTGCAATTTTGGGGAAGCTTATATGAACCCACAAATGCAATTTTAGAAACGGTAGCATTAAATTGGACCGATTTATTTAAATTAGTTACTTTAATTTTAGGAATTCCATTGTTTTTTGGAATGCTTATAAAACACAACTATTCTGAAATGGCAGACAACATAGAAAAAGTACTAAAACCAGTTTCTATGTTGGTTTTTATTCTACTTATTTTTATCGCACTGTCTCAAAATTTAGAAGTGTTTACCAATCACATTCACCTTGTTATATTCTTAGTAATTTCACATAATATTTTTGCTTATATTCTTGGCTTTTATACTGCTAAAACCTTTGGTTTAAATATCCAAGATACAAAAACCATTGCCATGGAAACTGGCATACAAAATGGTGGTTTGGGTTTATTACTAATATTTGGTTTCTTTGATGGCCTAGGCGGTATGGCTTTACTAGCTGCTTTTTGGGGTATTTGGGATGTATTTTCTGGAATTCTTTTAGCCACCTATTGGGGCAGAAAAAAAAACACTTCAATAAAATAAAATTATGATTCAAAGAGTTTGGTTTGCACTTGTTTGGGGTACTATAAAATTAGGATTGTTTTTTTACAGCAAAAAAATAACTGTTTTAGGTACACAAAATATTCCTAAAAAAGGAGCCGTTTTATTTGCCGTAAACCACCCAAATGGTCTAGTAGACCCTTTGTATGTTACCACAACTAACAAAAGACACAATCACTTTTTAGTAAGAGCAGCCTCTTTTAAAAAACCTTTTATAAAAAAGATTTTAGAGTCCTTATACTTGCTGCCAATTTATAGAATTAGAGATGGCATTCAACAATTAGCCAACAACAAAGAAATTTTTGAGAAATGCCATAAAATTCTAAATAGTGGAGAAACTTTAATGATTTTTCCTGAAGGAAGTCATGACAAAAAAAGAGCTATTAGACCTTTAAGTAAAGGTTTTACTAGAATTGTTTTTGGTGCACTAGAGAAAAATAAAAATCTAGAAATTACGATAATACCGGTAGGAATTACCTATCAGCATCCTTCTCACTACCCCGCAAAAGTTATTGTAAATTACGGACAACCAATTACTACTAGAAATATTTTTGAAGCAAACCCTTTGGCGAAGTCTATTAATATCCTAAAAGCTAAAGTTAGTAACCAATTAGAAAAATTAAGTGTTCACATACCGGATGACCAAAATTATGAAACAATTTTACAAAAATTAACGGATGCGCAAGTAGATTTTACAGCAGTAGCAGAAGTAAATAATATGATAGCAAGTAATCGTTTTCCTGATAAAAAACAGCCCAAAAGGAACTACTTAAAACCGCTTTATTTTTTAATAATTTTGAATAGTATTATTCCCTATTTACTTTGGAGAAAAATTTCAAAAAAAATAGATGAAATTGAATTTATAGATACCTTTAGATTTGCCTTAAATCTATTTTTATTTAGCCTCCTCTATCTTGTAAAAGCGATTATATTGAGTATTTATTTTGGAAATATTATTGGATTCTTCTATCTATCCATCTCTGCTTTTATGGTTTTAATTTATAGTAGTTTTGCTCCTACAAATGCTAAAAAACACACAAAACTCGATGAAGCTAGTTAAAAAGCATTGTACCTCACGAAACTGAGGAAATGCCATCATTTAAACTCTTGATGAGCGCTATAAAAAGTACGTGTGAAAAACTAGGAATAGCAACTAATCTATAATAGCATCTTGAATTATCTGCTGAATTCTTGTACGCATGTTCGTATCAATTAACCCCCTATTATCCATCTTTGGATATACCCTGTTTGATAAAAAGACATACACCAATCCGCTTTTAGGGTCTGCCCAAGTATAAGTACCTGTAAAGCCAGAATGGCCAAAGCTTTCATCAGAAACACAACCACAGGTTGCTTTTACTTCTAAATCTAATTGTGGCTTATCAAAACCCAAACCCCTTCTAACCTTTTCATCGGAAAAATATCTCTGATTGAATTTTCCGATAGTTTCTGAATTTAAATATCTTTTGCCACCATAAAACCCCTTCTGCAAGTACATTTGCATAATTTTACCTACATCATTAGCGTTGGCAAATAAACCTGCATGACCGCCAATACCACCTAGCATTGCGGCACCCATATCGTGCACATTACCATGTAACAATTGGTCTCTAAAATAATCGTCTTTTTCTGTAGGTACAATTTCGCTTTTATTAAACTTATGAAGTGGCAAATAGGAAGTTCTATTTGCACCTAAAGATTTATAAAACGTGTCATCGACCAATTTATCTAGCGGCTTTTTATAGATCTTTTCTAGTACTTCTTTAAAAATATAATACCCTAAATCACTATAACCATAGCCACTAGTTTCATTCTGGTCTGCATCTTTTATATACTTTAAAATACTGTCTTTATAACTCTCATTTATAAAAAGGTTTTCAGCAACCTTCGTCTTAAAATCATTTGACTCTTGTTTTCTGTAAAACTGCCCTAAATTTTTGCCGGTAATACTATCTTGGGTGTCTTTATAAAAAGGAATCCAAGATTTTAATCTACCAAAATGAGAAAGGATTTCTTTTACGGTTACTGTATCTTTATTTGAGTTAGAAAAGCTTGGTAAAACATCTCTTAAAGTTGCTGTAAGACGAATTTTAGCTTCTTCTTCAGCCTTCATTATTAAAGGCAAGGAAGCTAGAATTTTTGTGAGCGATGCTAAATCATAAATATCAGAATTTTTAACCTTTATTTTTTTGTCATAGGTATGATATCCATAACTTTTCTCGAACACTACTTTACCATTTCTTGCTACAAATACCTGAAAACCTGGTGCCATTTTTTCTTGTATTATTGTATCTGCCATTTTATCTATTAGCGCTAATTTCTTAGAAGATAAACCTGCAGCTTCTGGTAATGTATATCGAAATCTACTTAAATTAGTACTCGTAATCCCGAAGCCTTCTTTAAACTCTGCACCAATAGAAACGGGTAATTTTCCTTTTGCAGCTATGGCACCAAACAATAGTTGAGCAGAGATCTCTTGTGATAATTTACTATTCTGATAAGAGACAATAACACCTTCTATATTGGCAAAACTTTTTATTTGTAGCAAACTATACGGACTTGCAAAAACATCTAAAACAACTGATTTTTTTCTTGCAATTTCATGCAACCAAACCAGTTCTTTATTCGAAAACTTATAGCTTTTCCATGGGTTTAAATTCGATTTATGAAAACCAATAATTACATAGTTATAGGGTTGTAATTTTTCTACCAATCCGTCTAAATTGGTATCTGAAACAACCGTAACCTTTGCATACTTCTTTAGCATATTTACATATGCATCATTTTCAGCATCCCCTAACTTCACGTAGGCAATCTTCTTTTTTTCTAAATTTCTAATTGGTATTTTATTATTTTCATTTTTCAGAAGCGTTAATGAGTTTTTTATCAATTCTCTATGTAGTAACTCATCCGCTACCCTATTTAAATCAGCTTCAATATTTTCTACAATAATTGGCTTATAAGAATGCAAACCTGCCCAATATTTGGCTTTTAGTATTTTTTTAACAGAAAAATCTAATCGTTCTTTTGTTAATGTTCTTGTCTCTAATGCTTTTTTTATAATTGCTATTGATGCTGGCACATCTTGAGGAATTAATAATAAGTCATTACCTGCTTGCAATGCTGCCAAATCTATTTGTGCAGAAGTTGCATAGTTCGCTGCACCTTTCATATTAAGACCATCTGTAACAATTAATCCCTGAAAGCCTAACTTGTCTTGCAACAAATGCGTTACTACGTTTTTAGAGAGTGATGTTGGTAAATTCGCATTAGGCTCTAAACTAGGGATATTTAAGTGAGCGGTCATAACACTGGCCAAACCAGCGTCAAATGTTTTTTTGTACGGATATAATTCTATGGAATCTAAACGTGCTTCATCAAAATTTAAAAGCGGTAAGGTATGGTGAGAATCTGTTGCTGTATCTCCATGACCGGGAAAATGTTTCCCATTTGCTAAAACACCTTCACCCTGCATTCCTTTAATAAAAGCAATTGCTTTCTGTGTCACATTCTCTTTGCTTTCCCCAAAAGAACGATTTCCAATAATCGGATTTGCTGGATTTGTGTTAACGTCAATTACGGGCGCAAAATTTATATGAATTCCAATTCTTTTTGCATGCTGCCCAAGATGTTTTCCAAATTGCTTTATTAAAGAATCATTTCTAATGGCACCTAAAGTCATGTTCCAAGGAAAACGATACGTATTCTTTAAGCGCATGTCTAAACCCCATTCGCCATCAAAACCAATAAGTAACGGCACTTTTGCAGTATTTTGATACTCGTTGGTTAATTCTGCTTGCTTTTTGGGAGTTCCTTGCATAAAAATTAAATTACCTACATGATATTTTGTAATCATTTCAGTAATAAAATCTTCGTGTTTTTGATCTAAGTTAGAATAGGCTTGCACCATATAAAGTTGGCCTATTTTCTCATCAATAGACATTGTATTTATAATACTATCTACCCAAATATTTTGTGCTTCAAGATCTATTGTTCTTAATGGGTCTAATCTTTGTGCAACTATATTAGAACCAATAAGAGTTAATAACAACAACAGTATACTTTTCTTCATTCTAATTGTTTAATATTTTTTAGCTTTTTAAAATAATTAAGCTACATTTCTTTTTCAATTCCCCTCCTAACGCACCTAAAGTTTTATCATACTTGCATAAGATAAAGTTAAGTTTTACACCAAAAAACGCTTGTGCCAGCTTTCTCTGGCAGGAACCTCCCAATTATTTTCAAAATCTTCTTTTGTAGCGACCATATTATTAAATACAATCGTTTCTGAAGTTATTTTTTGTTCTTTAGCAAACCTTTGAAAATCAGCTAATTTTACTAAATTAATATGCTCATTGTCTTTGAAGGTAACATTCATTTTGTTCATTAGATCTAATTGTAACTCCTTTTCCAACGCCTGTATAAAACGAACCGAACTATCTATAGAACAACCGGAAACAGTATTAAAAGTCTCATCTACAGCGAGTATTAAAAACTGCTTATATTTAAAGGTAAAAGATCCTTTTAAATCGTCTCCATGGCGCGTCCACTGATTGATGAAATCTACTGCCTTTACCGAAACAATTTCGATTTCCTCAGACGTGAACTCTCTGTCGGATTGATAAATCCAAACACGAGCATTATTGGGTAAATTTTTATATTCTGTAAACATATTATTTTTCTAGATTATTCATTTATAAGAGACTTTTATTATAAGAGACTTTTATTATAAGATTTACTATATCTAAAAATCTCAAAACCTATCTTAAATTAAACTTTTGCTGCAATGCTTGCAATTTATCTTCATCTGACATCTTTTTCTTTGGCGCAGTCATTCTTTCCTTAATTTCTTTCAATACCTTTTTTGTGTACAGCGGAAAATCTGCATTCTGCATCCAATTATTATAACCAGGGTTTTCTGTAAACACTTCTTCAACTGTTCTTCCTTTGTATTTACCAAAAGAGAAAATTTCTTGATTTTCATCATTCATCAAAATAAAGCCTGCAAAATCTGCTCTTATACCATGTGTAGAAAACTCGCTTAAAGCCGCTACTGAATTCTCTATATCATCGTATTTATCTAACTGTGCTAGCAATATTTCATACGTTGCATTGGTGTCTGCTGCAGCACCATGTGCACCTTCTAACTCTTTCCCACAATAGAATTGATATCCAGCACCCAACGTTCTTTGTTCTTTTTTGTGAAAAATAACCTGTACATCAATCGCCTTTCTGTCTTTCATATCAAAGTCAATTCCTGCGCGCATTAACTCTTCTGCCAGCAAAGGAATATCAAAACGATTAGAATTAAAACCAGCCAAATCGCACCCCGCAATCATTTCGCTTACCGTGCTCGCTAATTCTTTAAAAGTTGGTTCTGTAACTACTTTTTCATTTGTAATTCCATGTACATCTATAGAACCTTGTGGAATTTCCATTTCCGGATTTACCAACCAGGTTTTACTTTCTTTGTTCCCGTTAGGAAATACTTTTAAAACAGCAATTTCTACAATTCTGTCTGTCGCAATATTTACACCTGTAGTTTCTAAATCGAAAAATACAATTGGTTTTGTTAAGTTTAAATTCATTTTTTAATTTTGTTATTCAAGTAAAATCAGAAAGCTCGCTTTAATTATTTGTGTTTTTAAAAACTTTATAAATATATTATTATCAGAATTAAATGAGAGCATACAATGCCTTAAAGAGGCTTATTTAGTCTCTTAAAAAGATCTGTAATTCCGCTTCTAAAGAAGCAAAGTCAAAAGACTGTTCATAAAAGTTTCGTTTGTTTTTATTATAAATTAAAGTTGCTGGGATTGCACCAGACCAGCTAGAATCAATAGATTTAAACCAACTATCATCTTTACCATTATCTAATAAAACAACCTTAGATTGCAAATTTTTCTTTGCAATAAAAGGGATTACTCTTTTATTAATTTGCTTCGGAAAATCTAAACTCACCAATAAAACTTCTACCCCTTTGGCAGCATATACGCTCTTTAGTTTTTCGAAAGCTGGTAACTCTTTTACACAGGGTGCGCACCAGGTTGCCCAAAAATTAACAACATATACTTTATCTCCTTTTTGCTCTAAAAGTGGTTTTAACTCTTTATAGCTGTATACTTTTACAGTTACTTTAGATGTATCTATCTCTTGTTTTTCTTTAGCTAAAACTTCTTTTTTACAAGAAATAAAACCTAAAAAAATAAAGAAGAGAATAGTTGATTTTAATTTCATTTTATAAAATTACACATTAATTCAATAAGAAAAACTCATTAATAGACATTAATACCATTTTTAAAACTTTTTTAATTTTCAGTTTTTATGCAAAAATATCATTCAATATTTTTGCCAAACGAATTCCTCCTCTTTGCAACTGCTCTCTAACGGTATCAAAATGTTCATAAGAATATTTATAGCGTAAATTTTCACCTACTTCAACAGATTTATAAACCTTTCTTGTTACTTCATGAATTTCATCTACCCAATCTACTAAAGTTCCTGCTTCAATTGCTTTAATTTGCTTTTTAGATAAGTCTTGAGCACTTTCTGCCAATTCTAAGTAACTCATATTCCAATATTCAATCATTTTGGTATCCCAAACGGCATGTAAATTGGTTCCTTTTCCAAACCATTGCACTTTTACTGAATTCCCTCCTTTATCCTCTTTCTGTCCAATATGCATTGGTTGATGCAAATCTCCTACAAAATGAACCAACATTTTTAAATGAAAGGACTTGTCTTCAAAAGAACTTTCACCATCCTTTAAAACTTCGATACATTTATTTATACCTGTAACTAAATCTCCTTTAGGATTTTTAGATGCTTCTGAGTAAGACTGATCCAAATCCATATTTACATAATGCCAAGGATAATATTTACTAAATGCTCTGTCTGATTTTATTTCATCTGCATAGGTAGATACAAATGCTAAGCTTTGCCCTTTTAATAATCTGTCTATTTTCTTTTTAGCTCTTTTCTTTAAATGATTTTCAGCAATTTCCCCTGTTACTCTATGTCCGTTTTGTCCCCAAAAAACTGCTTCCTCTGTTGCTGGTTTTGCAAAGAAAAATGTAGCAATTAGTAAAAATAATTTAAATTTCATTCTTAAAATTTTAAATATGTTTTTGCGAAGTTATAAAAAAAATGTGTCAAAATTATTTGCAAACCAATAAAATAATTAACTATATTTGTGATATCAATTTAATATCATTATAAATAATTCCTATGAAAACAGAAAAAATTATCAAGCCCGCTAACGGTTATTTAATGTTAGTAATTATGTTGCTATTATTCGTTTTAAGCATTACATTTTCAATTCAACAAGAAAATGCCGTTTATATTTTGGTAACTATTTTAAGTTTTATTGGGTTTTTTGGGTTTATTTTAGTGAACCCAAACACCTCTAAAGTTGTTTTATTATTTGGAAAATATGTAGGAACTATTAAAGACAATGGTTTGTATTGGGCAAATCCCTTTTTCAGAAAGAAAACAATTTCTTTAAGGGCAAGTAATTTTGATAGTGAGCGCTTAAAAGTAAATGACAAATTGGGAAACCCAATAATGATTTCTACTATTTTAGTTTGGCGCGTTACCGATACTTACAAAGCTGCTTTTGATGTAGATAATTATGAAAATTTTGTACGTGTGCAGACAGATGCAGCGGTTAGAAAACTTGCAAGTATGTATCCTTATGATAATTTTGCAGATGAAGGGCATGATGAAGATATTACCTTGCGTTCTAGTGTAAATGAAGTTTCTGAAGCGTTAGAAAAAGAGATTGACGAACGTTTATCAATTGCAGGAATTGAAGTTTTAGAGGCAAGAATAGGATATTTAGCCTATGCTCAAGAAATTGCTTCTGCCATGTTAAAAAGACAGCAAGCAACTGCAATTGTTGCAGCAAGACATAAAATTGTTCAAGGCGCTGTAGAAATGGTAGAAATGGCGTTGTTAGAATTAAATAAAAGACAAATTGTTGAATTAGATGATGAACGCAAAGCTGCAATGGTTAGTAATTTATTAATTATCCTATGTGGTGATAAGGAAGCTTCACCTGTGGTGAATACTGGAACTTTAAGCCATTAAACTTTGTAGATAAAATAAATATTTTAAAGTTAAAATTAAAAAACGTGAAAGAATATAAAGTAGTAACATTAAAATTGGGTTTTAGAAATAGAATTCAAAAATTTGAAGATGTATTGAATCAGTTCGCTAGAGAAGGATGGATTTTAAAAGAAATTCCTCAAGGCTGGAATTCTATTGTTTTAGAAAGAGACAAAAATAGATAATATGAAAGTTTTTAAAGAAGAACAGCGCTTTACACAAACTTGGTTAATTGTTCTTTTAGCAGTGAGTGTTATTGTGCCAATTGTAGTGATTACCAAAACCTATTTAGAAGAAAATTCTAAAATTACCACGAACGAATTTGTGCTTACATTATTAGGAATTGCCGTTTCTATTGCATTTATATTCTTTTTTAAATTAAGAACAAACATCGACGAAAAAGGAATTCAGTATCAGTTTTCTCCTTTTCATTTAAAGATGAAATTAATTAAATGGGAAGAAATTAAAAAAGCACAGGTTAGAACCTATGATCCTATTTCAGAATATGGTGGTTGGGGTCTAAAAGGAGGTTCTTTTTGGAATAAAGAAAAAGGGAAATGCGTAAATATTTCGGGAGATATTGGCATCCAAGTTGAATTTAAAAATGGTAAAAAATTATTAATTGGTACGCAGAAAAAAGAAGCAGCAAAGCATGTTTTAAAAACATATAAAAACAGGATAAATGGGGTATCATAAAGACAACCACTTTTCAAATTTAGATTTGGTTTTAATAGCCATAATCATATCTTTATTACTTATTTCTTGGGGGTATCTTATTATAGAATATAGTTCCTTACCAAACATAATTGCTGTTCATTTTGATATTTTAGGAAAACCAAATGGCTATAGTTCTAAAGAAAATATTTGGTTTGCTCCTGCCATATTTTCAATACTTTCTATTGCTTTTATATTTGGCGCCAAACACCAAGAAGCTATTACTTTTCCAAAACGGGAAATAGGCAGCACAGAAAAAAGTTCTAATTTAAAGATGATGCTGTATACAGCTCTTTTATTAGCTATAATTTCTCCGTTAATTGTATATACAATCATTGAAGCCTCAATTATAAAAAACTTTGAAATGCCATGGTTAATGCCAATCATCGTAGGAATTGCCGCAATATATCTAGGGATTGTTTTTTATTATAAATTTAAAACATTAAAACTATCATGAGAAGGTTAATTTTTTTAATTCTTTACTTATTCTTAACCTCAGTTGTATTTGCACAAATACAATCCGAAGAAATTACAATATATAATAAGGAAATTAAATTACCTGGCACCTTATCCTATTCAAAAGAAAACACTCCTTTAATTATTTGGGTGCATGGTTCTGGCCCTATGGATAGAAATGGGAACCAGCCAGCACAAAATGTAAGCTCAAATTATATTCAACAATTTAGAGTTGCAATAAATACAAAAAATATTGCCTTTTTTAGTTATGATAAAAGAACGGCAAACAAAGAGAATAGTGCTTTTTTCAAAGATACGAAAATAATGGATTTTGCCTCGGATGCGCAGGCAGTAGTTAGGCACTTTAAAAATAAAAAAATATTTTCTGAAATTATTTTAATTGGTCACAGTCAAGGTGCTTTAGTAGCCATGTTGGCTTCAAAAAACACAGCTAAATATATTTCTTTGGCAGGTGCTGGTGCAACAATTGACAAAATATTGGTACAACAAATAAGCAAGAACAATCCTACTTTAGGCGAAGCAGCAAAGCAACAATTTGATACCTTAAGAATGAAAGGAAAAATTGAGGTCATAAATCCGTTTTTAATAAGTCTATTTGCAAAACCAATGCAATCTTTTTGGTCTGCTTGGATGTTGTTAAATCCTCTAGAAGAAATTAAGAAACTAACCGTCCCTGTTTTAATTATTCAGGGAAATAAAGACCTTCAAGTAAACATAGAAAATGCAGAAGCCCTGCATGCAGCAAATTTAAAATCTGAATTGGTTATTATAAAAAACATGAACCATGTTTTAAAAGACATTCAAAAGGAAGAAGACAATCTATCCTCTTATTATAAGAGTACATTTCCAATATCAGAAAAACTAATTGAAACCATCGTTTCATTTGTAAAAAAGTAAAAATGGCAAAGAAAAAAGCATTCGCCTTAAGAGTTAATGAAGATCTGCTAAAAGCTATTGAAAAATGGGCTGCAGATGATTTTCGCTCTACAAACGGTCAAATAGAATGGATGCTAACGCAAGCCTTAAAAAATGCAAAAAGAGACGTACCAAAGAAAGATTATTAAGGATTAAAAATAATGTTAAACTAATAGATCTGTCTTCTTCATGTAAATAAATTTACCTTTAACAAGAACTAAAATCTTATCTGTTAGCTTTAGTTGAAATTACCAAAAAGCCAAACTTAGCAAACGTAACTTTTGAACAAAAAAATAACACCTTTAATAAGGTGTTATTTTTGTAATTTAAGGTATTTAAACTAATACCTTTTCACAGTTTTAGTCGTGTAATTTCTAACTTGTTCTACATTTCCACGGGTTTTGTAATATTTTTCCCAAGGTTTAGTCATTTTCTTCATTTCTCTTCGAGTTAAAATCAAATCATTCCAATTTTCTGCAGTAATTGCAACCCAATGAGTAGCTCCTTGGAATCCACCTATCTCATAGCTTCCAAAACCAACTTCTCCTTTTCTATAAGAAGCCATTTTGCTAACGATTTCATCATGAGCTGCTTTAAAAGCTATTGGATCACTAGCCTTAAATTCAAAAATCTGAACATAGTTATAATCTTCATTATCGCCAACCCAACTCATCACATTACCAGAAGAACTGTGTGTCCATTCTTCAATATGATTGTTCAATTTCTGGCCAAAAACAGCCCATTTGTCTGCAGTTGATAACGAATCTTTTCTTCCCCAATTAGCAGGATCTCCGTATAAAACAATTCTATGTGTAGATTTTTCATTCCCAATATTAAAAGACTCAATATTGATACCTCCTGATTTAAATTCCGCGTCTCCCCATATATCATCTGTCAATGCTAAGATTGCACTCTCGGTTCCTCTTTTAGCAGAAAATTGATACTCCATAAATGCATTTTGAGAATACGAGAATGTACTCACGAACAATAATAAATAAACTAATTTTTTCATATATTTAAGTTTTAAATTATTGTAAAGTTACAAATATTAATTGCTTAAAGCAAGTGTTATTAATTTGTAAAACTATCTCGAAAAAAAAATAAACCATCATCTATTTTGTATCTTGTTACTTTTTATTTATAAATCAACAAATCTAGTCTAATGAAGAAACTATTCACACTTCTTTTTTTATGCACAGCAGCGCTCTTGTTTTCTCAAGATTTCTCAATGGATCTTGTAGAAAACATGAAACCAAGAAATATTGGTCCTGGAGGAATGTCTGGACGTGTAACTTCTATTGCTGTTGTAGAAGCTAACACAGAAATAATGTATGTTGGTACGGCTTCTGGGGGAATTTGGAAATCTAATTCTGGTGGTATAAAATGGGAACCAATATTCGAAAAAGAGTTAACGGCTTCTATTGGTGCTGTTGCAATTCAGCAATCGAACCCAAGTGTAATTTGGGCAGGAACAGGAGAAGGAAATCCTAGAAATAGTTTAAATGGTGGTTTTGGTATTTACAAATCTTTAGACGCTGGTAAAACTTGGAAAGTGATGGGTTTAGAGAAAACAAGACATATTCACAGAGTAATTATTCATCCTGCAAATCCTGATATTGTATATGTTGGCGCAATTGGTTCACCTTGGGGAGAGCACAAAGAGCGTGGTGTTTATAAAACAATTGATGGCGGAAAGAGCTGGAAACAAATTCTATTTACAAATAATAAATCTGGTGCAGCAGATTTAATTATGGATCCTAAAAATCCGAATAAAATAATAGCTTCTATGTGGGAACACAAACGCGAGCCTTGGTTTTTTAAATCTGGTGGCACTGGAAGTGGTGTATATATTACCCACGATGGTGGAGAAAACTGGAAACAAATTACTGAAAAAGAAGGTTTCCCTAAGGGAGAATTGGGTAGAATTGGTGTTACAATTGCACCCAGCAATCCAGATATCATTTATGCTTTGGTAGAAGCGAAGAAAAATGCGCTTTATAAAAGTGAAGATGGTGGCTTTAAATGGAAAAAAATAAATGACAAACCAGGAATTGGAAATCGCCCTTTTTACTATTCAGAAATCTATGTAGACCCGCAGAATGAAAACAGACTGTATACCGTTTTTACATATATCAACGTTTCTCAAGATGGTGGTAAAAACTTCAAAGAGTTAATGCCTGCTTATGGCGTAGATAACGGAGTACACCCAGATCATCATGCCTGGTGGATTCATCCAACCAATGGTAAATTCATGATTGATGGAAACGATGGTGGTTTAAACATTACAAAAGATGGTGGTAAATCTTGGCGATTTATAGGAAATATTCCTGTTGCACAGTTTTATCATATTAATGTAGATAATGAATATCCGTATAACGTATATGGCGGAATGCAAGACAATGGTTCCTGGAGAGGTCCTGCATATGTTTGGAGAGCACAAGGAATTAGAAATTCTTATTGGCAAGAAATTAGTTTTGGTGATGGGTTTGATGTAGTACCAGATAAAGAAGATTCTCGTTATGGATGGACCATGAGTCAGCAAGGCTATGTCAGTAGATATGATTGGAAAACCGGAAATAACTATGGTATAAAACCAACACATAAAGATGCAAATATAAAGCTGCGCTTCAATTGGAATGCAGCCATTAACATAGATCCTTTTAATAGTTCTGTATTATATTTTGGTAGTCAGTTTGTGCACAAATCAATTGATAAGGGATTGACTTGGACTGTTATTTCTCCTGATTTATCCACTAACAATCCAGAAAAATTAAAACAATCAGAAAGTGGTGGTTTAACAATGGATGCAACTGGAGCTGAAAATCACTGTACAATATTGGTCATAGAACCTTCCATTTTACAAAAAGACATTTTGTGGGCGGCAACAGATGATGGACAAGTGCACATCACTAAAAACGGTGGCGAAATTTGGACAAATGTTGCGAAAAACTTAAAAGGTCTGCCAGAAAATAGCTGGATTACCCAAATTAAAGCGTCTAACAAAAATAAAGGAGAAGCACTTTTAATAGCGAATGACTACAGACGTTTCAACTACACTCCGTATGCCTACAGAACCAAAAATTACGGTAAATCTTGGGAACGCATTTTAAATGAAAATGATGTACAAGGTTATGCGTTGTGTATTGTAGAAGATCCTAAAAATAAAAATTTACTCTTCTTAGGAACAGATGATGGCTTGTATATATCGATAAACGCTGGAGATAAATGGACAAAATGGACGGAAGGCTTTCCTACGGTTCCAGTGAAAGATTTGGTGATTCACCCAAGAGAACACGATTTAGTTATTGGAACTTTTGGGCGTGCAGCTTGGGTTTTAGATGATATTAGACCTTTAAGGGCAATAGCTAACGGAAATGTAACGTCTCAAAAATTAGCATTATTCACCCCACCAACAGCGTATCAATCAGCATATCAACAACCCACAGGAAGTAGGTTCGGTGCAGATGCTCTATACCAAGGAGAAAATAGAAAAAGAGGTGCCATTATTTCTTATTATATTAATGTTCCTGCAAAGCAAAAAAAATCAGAAGACAAGAAGCAAGATGAAAAAGAAAGTAAAAATAAAATAAAACATGATTCTATTACTTTAGAAATTTTTGATGGCAATAGACAAATTAGAACCTTAAAATTTAAAACTCCTAAAGAGAGTGGTGTTCACAAAACTATTTGGTACTTAAGAGAAAAAGGAGTTGCAAGCGCTTCAAGAGAAATTAAAATACCTAAAAGAGAACCTGGAGGTGTTTCCGTAAAACCAGGAATATATCAACTAAAAATGACGTTTGGAGAAACAATTTCTAAACAAACAATAACAGTTGAATATGATCCTAGGTTAGAACTTTCTAAAAAAGCGATCAATCAAAAATATGATGCTAGTAAAACATTAGAAAACTATCAAGAAAAAATTACAACTATTGTAAAGCAATTGGTAGAAAGTAAAAACACCGCGACTGCCATGAAAACTAAATTATCTAAAGCAGATACTTTGACAAGTTCAGAGAATAAAATATACAAAGCAGAAATTAAAGCATCAAAAGCAATTATTAAAAAAATTGACACTTTAATTTCGAAGTATTTGGGAACTGTAGACAAAAGACAAGGAATTACTAGAAATCCTGAAATTACCGTAAATCAACGTTTTAGTCAAGCAAGCAGGTATATTCGTTCTCGTTTTGGTGAACAAACAACAACAGAAACTGTTTTAATGAATCAATTTATAACAGAATTTAAAAAAGTGGTCAGAGAGACGAACGCATTCTTTAATAAAGATTGGGTTGACTACAAAGCAAAAACAGAAAACATAAAAATTTCTTCTTTTAAAGAAACTACAATCTACGCTATAGACTAATATTAAATATGAAAAATATCCTATTCATTTTGTTATTGAGTTTTATGTATCTAAAAACTCAAGGGCAAAAATCTCCTGAAAACCAACTAGGAACCTGGTATATGTATAACGGTTCTCATAAACTCTCAGATAAATACTCCTTAAAAACAATGGCACATTTTCGCTACTTTGAATTGGCTAGCGAGTTTCAACAAGAAATATACAGACTGGGTATTAACTATACTTTTAGCCCAAAAACTAACATAACAGCAGGCTTAAGTTATGCTACAGCAGATGTTGTATATGATGCATCTTCTATAAATCTATATGAATCTCGTTTTTATGAAGACTTAAATTTAAAATGGAATTGGAACAAATTTACAACAAAACACCGCTTTCGATTAGAGCAACGTTTTATTCATAAGAATTTAACCAAAGATCAATTTCAACATTGGTTGCGTTATGATTTGAATATAAACTACCCACTTTCTGAAACTTGGAGTGCTTTTGTTTTTAATGAACTATTTCTGAATTTAAATAGCAGCAAAAGGTTTAATCAAAATTGGACAGGTGCCGGGCTATTATACAAATGGAATCAAAAGATAAAACTAAAAATGGGATATTTTCAAATTAAAACACCTAATATCGTTTTAAAAAGAGCGCAACTAGGCATCCTTATAAATACTGATTTTTCTAAACAAGCTATTTAATTATGAAACCAATATTTACAAATGACGCTATTGTTTTTGGTATTTTAATGCTGTCTTTAGGATTTGTTTTTTATACAGAAAGCTTAAAAAATGGTTTTTGGCCAAAATTTTACAAAATAGTTCCAGGTTTATTTATGGCCTATTTTATTCCTGCAATTTTCACTACGTTCGGTGTTATTTCCCCAGAATGGAAAACAACAAATGCTACCGGAGAAATCGTATCGAGCTCCTCACAATTGTATTACGTTGCCAGTCGTTTTTTATTGCCGGCTGCCTTGGTTTTAATGACACTAAGCATCGATTTAAAAGCAATATTTAACTTAGGTTCTAAAGCACTAATTATGTTTTTTACTGGAACAGTAGGTGTTATTATTGGCGGACCTTTGGCTATCTTATTAATTTCTATTTTTTCTCCAGAAACTGTTGGAGGTGCGGATTTTGATGCCGTTTGGCGCGGACTTTCTACTTTGGCTGGAAGTTGGATTGGTGGTGGTGCAAACCAAACTGCCATGCTAGAGATCTATAAATACAACCCTGCAAAATACGGCGGAATGGTCATTGTAGATATTGTTGTTGCGAATGTTTGGATGGCTATTTTACTAATAGGTATTGGTAAAAAGGATAAAATAAATAAGTGGTTAAAAGCAGACACAACAGCTATTGAAGAATTAAAAGAAAAAGTAATTGACTTTACACAGAAAGTAAAGAAAAATCCAACCCTTACAGATTTTATGATTATGCTTGCAATTGCATTTGGAACCGTTGGTTTTGGGCATTTTTCAGCAAAGTATTTAAGTGTCTTTTTCTCTGATTTTGTAGCCTCGATATACTCGCAAACTTGGCGAAATGTATTTTCATTTTTAGGTTCTAGTTTCTTTTGGCTAATAAGTATTTCTACAATTATAGCGATACTTTTATCTTATACCAAAGCAAAAAACTATGAAGGCGCAGGTGCAAGTAAATTAGGTAGTATTTTTATATACATTTTAGTAGCAACTATTGGCATGAAAATGGATCTAAATCAGGCTTTTGAAAACCCTGGTTTAATAGCAATTGGTGTTGTTTGGATGACCATACATGCCATTTTATTAATTATTGTTGCAAAAATTATTAGAGCACCATACTTCTTTTTAGCAGTTGGTAGTCAAGCAAACGTAGGTGGTGCAGCATCTGCTCCTATTGTTGCGCAAGCGTTTCACCCTTCTTTAGCCACTGTTGGTGTTTTATTAGCTGTTTTTGGCTATGCAATTGGAACTGTTGGTGCAATTTTGTGTACAATTTTAATGGAATTAGCTTCAACTATTTAAAAAAATAAAGCATATTTGCAACCTAAACTAAAGAACTAATGAAGAAAATAATAGTAGTTTTAGTAGTATCAATTTTAATGATTGCATGTTCCTCTAAAAAAGATGGGAATATGATTGTTGAAGGAACCATTAAAGGATTAAAAAAAGGAACTTTGTATCTTCAGAAAATGAATGATACAGCAATCATTTCTATAGATTCTGTTAATGTTCTTGGTGATGGAAACTTTAGATTGACAGACAATGTTGAATCTCCTGTAATGTATTACTTAACTTATGACGGCAATGCTAGTGACAAAAGAATTTTATTCTTTGGAGATAAAGGCACCATCACAATTAATGACAATATGAACACATTTGGATTTAGTCCTAAAATAACAGGTTCTCCAAACCAATTAGTACTTGATAAGTTCTTAAAAATTAACAATCAATTTAAAAATCAGCGTTTAGAGTTCATTAAAAAAGAATTTGACGCAGAAAAGTCTAAAAACACAGATTTAATTGAAAACCTGCAGAAAGATTATAATAGCATGATTAGAAGAAAGTATTTATTTACTACTAATTTTGCTTTATCTAACGCAGACTCTGAAGCGGCAGCATATATTGCTTTAACTGAATTATACGATGCCAATATTAAATTACTTGACACCATAAATAAAAAGTTATCTAAGGAAGTAAAAAAATCTATTTATGGAAAACGTTTAGATACATATATTAGCAAGATTAAATCTAAAGAAAATAAATAGTATAAAAACCGAATTAGAACTCGGTTTTTTTTTATTTTTGTTATTAAAATAGTTTATGAAATATTTATCTCCAGAAATAGCGGCTTTATCTAAAAATTTTGATGTTTCAAAATCACTTGCCAAAAGAAGTGCTTCTTGCGGTATTTTTCAAGATTGCGACGTTACGAAAAAATCCCTTAAAATATATCAAAAAGAGAAATCACAAGATTAAGTCTAATTTAAAGCTTCACTTTTAAGCTCCACTCAAAGTTAAATTTAGAAACAACTACCCCATCTTCATTTTTCCCTTCAGCAATTAATTGAAGCACTTGCCCTTCTTTGTTTATTTTAGACATCTTTATAGCTTTGCTAATTTCATTTCCTCCATTACACGTAAACAAAATTTTACCAGTTGCCTTTTTATAAAAATTTGCTTCTTGGTGCGTTACTAGCATAGAAACATTTTCCTTTGAATCGGCTATCGCCCTCATAACCAAAACACCCGTACTCATTTCTGCCGCCATACCTTGGGCTGCCCAAAACATACTTTTAAACGGATTTTGATTCATCCACTTGTGTGCAATTTTAACAGTTGCTTGTTCCTCTGAAAGTGTTTTTACTCGCACGCCACTTATATATGCTAAAGGTAATTTTAACAACATAAATAGGTTTACTCTCTTTGGTGTAATCTTCATAAGGCTTAAATTAATGGCAATTTAAGCCTTTTTATTCAAAAATTATAATGCCCTCAAATGTTAAATAAGTGTTAAATAAGTGTTAATTATAGTACTATGTAATACATAATACCCTGTCTCTTATACACATCTGACGCTGCC
>CAJXTJ010000023.1 GCA_913061165.1 uncultured Polaribacter sp. | reverse complement strand
GAGACAGAGGTTGTACAGCGCCAAGTAGAGATGAAAATCAATTACACGCAGCGGTTGTAGAATTGATTGCCTTAGATGATTCTGAAATAAAATACTCTACCGTACAAAACTGGTATCCTGGTAATAAAGAAGGAAAAGGGGGAGTTTACAATTTTGTAACTAAAAGAGGTATTTGCGAGAATAATGCAAAAATTTCTTGGACACAAGTAGAAACTGGTTCTGCCGTAACTTGGAAATACCCTTCATGTATTTTAAAAGGAAACAACTCTGTCGGTGAGTTTTACTCAATTGCAGTAACTAACAACCATCAGCAAGCAGATACGGGAACAAAAATGATTCACTTGGGGAAAAACACCAAATCGACCATTATCTCTAAAGGTATTTCTGCAGGAAAATCACAAAACTCATATAGAGGATTAGTGCAGATAAGTCCAAGAGCAGAAAATGCACGTAACTTCTCTCAATGTGATTCTTTGCTAATGGGAAATGATTGTGGTGCTCATACCTTCCCTTATATAGAGGTAAAGAACAAAACAGCACAAGTAGAACACGAAGCAACTACAAGTAAAATTGGTGAAGAACAATTATTTTACTGCAACCAACGTGGTATTGATACGGAAAAAGCAATTGCATTAATTGTAAACGGCTTTAGTAAAGAGGTTTTAAATAATTTACCAATGGAATTTGCTGTGGAAGCTCAAAAATTATTGGAAATTAGTTTAGAAGGAAGTGTAGGGTAAAAATAAAAAAATATTAAACTGCCGACAGCAATAAGCTAAAAGCAAATAGACAAATTACAATGTTAAAAATAGAAAATTTACAGGCAAGCATAGATGATAAATCAATCTTAAAAGGATTAAATTTAGAAGTAAAAGCTGGTGAGGTACATGCAATTATGGGTCCTAATGGTGCTGGAAAAAGTACGTTGGCTAATATTATTGCTGGTAAAGATGATTACGAGATTACTTCGGGAACTATTGAATTAAATGGTGAAGATATTAGTGAACTTGCTCCTGAAGAAAGAGCGCATAATGGCGTGTTTTTATCT
This sequence comes from uncultured Polaribacter sp., assembly GCA_913061165.1. Lineage (GTDB taxonomy): Bacteria > Bacteroidota > Bacteroidia > Flavobacteriales > Flavobacteriaceae > Polaribacter. The sequence goes on along the minus strand of CAJXTJ010000023.1, from coordinate 19,108 downwards.
TTTCAATACCCTGTAGAAATCCCTGGAGTTTCTGTAACCAACTTTATAAAAACTGCAATAAACCAAACGCGTAAAGCAAAAGGTTTAGAAGACATGCCTGCAAAAGACATGTTAAAAATGATTCGTGAAAAATCTGAATTATTAGAAATAGACCGTAAATTCTTATCACGTTCTCTAAACGAAGGTTTTTCTGGAGGAGAAAAGAAGCGTAACGAAATATTTCAAATGGCAATGTTAGAGCCTAAGTTAGCAATTCTTGATGAAACAGATTCTGGTTTAGATATAGATGCTTTAAGAATTGTTGCAAATGGCGTAAACAAACTTAAGTCTGAAGATAATGCAGTTATTGTGATAACACATTATCAGCGTTTATTAGAATATATAGTTCCTGATTTTGTACATGTTCTTTACGATGGAAAAATAGTGAAATCTGGTGATGCTTCTTTGGCTTTAGAGTTAGAAGCAAAAGGATATGATTGGATTAAGCAAGAATTAGTGTAAAATTAGATTTTAGTAAAAGTATACAGAAATGCGTACCGATACTAAAAACTGAAAACTGAAAAAATGGAATTAAACGATAAATTATTATCATCATACGTAGCATTTGAAAATCGTGTAGATACAAATTCTGATATCCACGAAATTCGTTCAGAAGCGTTTCAAAATTTTGAAAACTTAGGTTTTCCTACTAAAAAGTTAGAGGCTTGGAAATACACTTCTTTAAACTCCGTTTTAAAGCAAGATTATAGTTTGTTTCCTAATAAAGAAAATTCGATTCAATTAGCTGATGTACAAAAGTATTTTATACACGATATAGATACATATAAGCTTGTTTTTATAGATGGAAAATACAGTTCTTTCTTATCGGAAACTACACACGATACTTTTGATGTTTGTTTAATGTCTGCTGCATTAACCAAACCAAAATACAAAGCTGTTATTGAAAATTATTTCAATAAAATAGCAAAAAAAGACAATTTAACCTCTTTAAATACTGCTTTTGCAAACGAAGGCGCTTACATCTATATTCCTAGAAATGTAGAGGTAGAGAAGCCGATTCAAATTATCAATTTTACCACGGGTTCTGAAGCTGCAATCATGTTGCAACCAAGAAACTTAATTGTAGTTGAGCAAAATGCACACGTTCAAATTATAGAACGTCATCAAAGTTTAACTTCAAACCCTGTTTTAACAAATGCGGTTACAGAAGTTTTTGCTGCAAAAGATGCAACTGTAGATATTTACAAGATTCAGAATGATAATACAAATGCTTCGCTGGTAGATAATTCTTACATCGAGCAAAAATCAAATAGTATTGTTTCTGTGCACACTTTTTCATTTGGAGGAAATATCACAAGAAACAATTTAAACTTTTATCAAAGAGGAGAGCACATCGACTCTATCTTAAAAGGAATTACGATTCTTGAAGGAAAACAACATGTAGATCACCACACTTTAGTACATCATATAGAACCAAATTGTGAAAGCCACCAAGATTATAAAGGAATTTATAATGAGCGTTCTACCGGCGTTTTTAACGGTAAAGTAGTTGTAGATAAAGAAGCACAAAAAACAAATGCATATCAAAAAAGCAACAATGTTTTATTAAGTGATAAGGCTACTATCAATGCAAAACCTCAACTAGAAATTTTTGCAGATGATGTAAAATGTTCTCACGGTTGTACCATTGGCCAATTAGATGATGATGCTTTATTTTACATGCAACAGCGTGGTATTCCAGAGAAAGAAGGAAGAGCATTGTTAATGTTTGCTTTTGCAAATACCGTTTTAGAAAGTGTAAAAATACCAGAAGTAAAACAGCGTATTGCTAAAATTATTGCAAATAAATTAAATGTAAAAATCGGCTTCGATTTATAAGCAACTAAGTTGCATTTTGTATACCGTAAAAACCACGCAATTTGCGTGGTTTTTTTTTAACTTAATTTCAATTTATAGACTCCAAAACCCCTTTCAAAAATATATTTTCTTCAAACCAAGACAGACCAAAACGAACAATAACCAAATCGTCATCTGGCAAAACGTACACTCTCTGACCTTGATAACCGTCTGCAAAATACATGTTTTTAGGAACGTCTTTAAATTGCTTTTCTGCATTTAGCCAAAAATGTGCACCATAGGTTCCGTTTGAAGTTGGCGATGGTGTTGTTATGTAGTCTACCCATTTTTTAGTAAATAGTGCTTCTCCGTTCCAGTTTCCATTGTGTAAGTATAGGAGTCCGAATTTTGCCCAATCTCTAGCAGTTGCCCACGCATAGGAAGAAGCAACATAATTTCCTGCCAAATCACTTTCAACCACCATAGAATTCATTCCAATTTTATCAATTAGGTTTGTATACCAAAAATCTAAATACTCTTGATGCGTTTTAAAGTGATCTCTTAAAATTCCCGACAATAAATTAGAAGTACCAGAAGAGTAATTCCAAGAAGCATTGGTTTTATATTGTAACGGTTTTTCTGCTTGCATCTTCGTCATGTCTCTTTCTAAAAACAACATTTTTGTAGCATCAGAAATTTCATCATAATTTTCATCCCATTCTAAACCAGAATTCATTTGTAATAAATTATTGATGGTAATGTTTTTGCGCGCATCCTTTTGCCAAGAAGCAATAGGTGCTTTGTTATAGATATTTATCTTATTCTGGTGCTGTAAAACGCCAAAAACAGTACCCATGAGGCTTTTGGTCATAGACCAACCTAAAATTCTAGAATCTTTATCAAATCCGTCTGCATATTTTTCTAAAACAAGCTGATCTTTATAAATAACTAACACTGCCCTCGATTTGTTTTCTCCAAAAATAGCACCAACTGTTTCTCTTAATTTCTTATAATTGATGTTCCCAAAAACAGTGTCTTTTTGAGGAGCGTTCCCATAAGGAAAAGGAGTATTATTGTCTGCATTTGCCCTTTTAGGAACTAAATAAGAAGCAGTTTCATCATTCCCATTCAACGTTAAAACAGCACCCAAACCCTCCCTGTAAACTGCTTTTCTAGTTAATAAACCCAATGCAGAAGAAACTACAAACTTGTTTTTTATATCTAATAGATCTGTGGCCAGATTTACTGGCGAAAAATTATTGTCAGTTTTGTCTGTAAACTCCAGAGTTCTTTGCCCAAGAAAAACCGAAGAAGCTGTGTTTTTTGCAGAGTATCCTGCTAAAATATTCAGCTTTGGATAGTTAGAAATTACAAGTATTATAAGAATAACTGCTGTAAGCAGTAGTATGCGTTTCAATATTTTCATAGCAAATATAGTTTAGTGATGTAAAAATAAGAAAATCATATTCAGTTTATGAAAACTTTACAAATACATGCTTTATCTTTGTAATTAAATTTGACGTGTATGATTAATGTTGCTAAAATTCGTGAAGATTTCCCCATTCTAAAAAGAACTGTTCATGGAAAACGGTTGGTGTATTTTGACAATGCAGCAACTTCTCAAACGCCCCAAATTGTTATAGATACAATTGTGGATTACTACAGTAATTACAATTCAAATATTCACAGAGGCGTGCACACTTTAAGTCAGGAAGCCACAGATAAGTACGAAGAAGCGCGTATTAAAGTACAACACCATTTTAACGCAAAAGAGGCGTATGAAATTATTCTAACTTCTGGTACCACAAATAGTATTAATATTGTTGCTGCTGGTTTTGCTTCTATACTTCAAAAAGGAGATGAAATTATTGTTTCTGCTTTAGAGCACCATTCTAATATTGTGCCTTGGCAAATGCTGTGTAAAAAAACGGGTGTTATTTTAAAAGTAATTCCAATGTTAGAGGACGGTTCTTTGAATATGAATGCCTACCATGATTTGGTAAATGAAAAAACAAAATTAGTTTTTTGTAACCATGTTTCTAATGCGCTAGGAACGGTTAATCCTGTGGAAGAAATTATTGCAAAAGCACATGCTTTTAACGCTGCTGTCTTATTAGACGGGGCGCAAGCAACCCCTCATATAAAACCAGATGTACAAGCGTTAGATGTAGATTTTTATGTTGCTTCTGCTCATAAATTATGCGGACCAACAGGTGTTGGTATGTTATACGGAAAAGAAAAATGGTTGCAAAAATTACCACCCTATGAAGGTGGTGGCGAAATGATTGCTACCGTTTCTTTTGAGAAAACAACCTACGCAGGCTTGCCTCATAAATTTGAAGCGGGTACCCCAAATATTTGTGGAGGTATTGCATTTGGTGCCGGTTTAGATTATATGAATGCAGTGGGCTTTGACAACATTGCTTCTTATGAACATGAGCTTCTAGAATACGGAACACAAGAGTTGTTAAAAATTGAAGGTTTAAAAATATACGGTACAACCGCTGAAAAGACGGCTGTAATCTCTTTTAACGTAGGTGGGATTCATCCGTATGACATTGGAGCAATTTTAGATAAGCTTGGCATAGCGGTTAGAACAGGGCATCATTGTGCACAACCAATTATGGATTTCTATCAAATACCAGGAACTGTTAGAGCTTCTTTCTCTTTTTACAATACAAAAGAAGAAATAGACATTTTTATAAGTGGGGTTAAAAGAGCTGTTGGTATGCTTTCTTAAATTCTTAAAAAACAAAGAGAATAAAAAAAGGTTGCGCAAATTGCGCAACCTTTTTTTATATTAAAACTGTATGTTAATTACCTTAACATTGCAGAGTAGTTTGTAGGATAGTCTCCTGCTTTCGCTAAACCATTTGTAGCTGAAGTAAAGTTAGAACCAAACTCAGCATCTGTAGCTGCTAATACATAATTAGCAATTAAAGCATACCCTCTAGCTGTTGCGTGAACACCATCTAAACTAAATATTCCTCCAGTTACTAATTTACCATTCATCGTGTAATCATCAAATACAATACCTGAAACAGCTTCTACCCCTAAGTTGTAAAAATCAAATAAAGCTATATTTGGATTTGAACCAGCAATCGCCGCCATGGTTGCGTTATATGAATCTGTAGCAACCTGAATAACCATTTGCTCTTGTGGTGTTAAAACCCAATTATCAGCTAAAGGAACAGTTACTCCATTAATTAATTGTGGATTACCTCCTACAGTTGTACCAATAACAGTAGAACTAGCTAATAATAATAAATCATCTGCTGTGGCATGTCTATATTGTTTTAATCCAGCAAAAGCAGGATTTAAAGCTTCTAAATCTGTTAAATCTTCATCCACAATAACTACAGCATTTTGTCCTGCAGAAAAAGAAATTGTTCTTTTCGCTATCTCTGCAGCCGCATCAGCTGGTGAGATAAAACCTACGGAAGCTAAATATCCAAGCGCTTGTTGAATTCCTCCATTATAAGGTGCATATGCACCATTTACTGCTCCAGCCGTAGCAGCATCTAAAGGCACTGGATTATAAGGCACTGTCGTAAAGTTTGCTATTACTTTAACGGGTGGTACATTCATTAAAACCCCTTTAGCACCATTTGCTGTTAAGGCATCTACAGTGGCGCTTAAAACACTTGCAAAAACATTTGGATCTGTAATATCTGAACCGCCATAGGTAGATGGGTCATAATTACCTAATTGATCTACACCAGTACCTCCACTAAGCGCATATCCTAAAACATCATTCCCCCCTATATCTAAAGTAAAGAATGTTGGGTTTTGTGCCAATGCATCTCCCAATACAGAAGCTGATGGACTAGAAGCCATTCTACCAAAATAAGGATTCAATGCTCCATAACCAGAAACACCTAGATGAAAGCTTTTAGCACCTGGAGCACCAAAGTTGTGAAATGGACCACTAAGAACAGTTGTTAATTCTGTTGTTGGCATTGCAGGTAATCTTGCTGGCCCAGCACCATTAAAGTAAAATCTCGGTGGCTGAACTGCTGTTCCTCCATATACTAACCCTCCAATATTATCATTCATTAAAGGTTGGTTAAATTCTGTACCAAACTTCCCTGCCAAAATATTTGGAAATGAATTTTCTTGCGCTGCTTTAAACATCGCTCCATCTGTATAACCTGCTGTATAAGATGCTCCAATTGCCACGTATGTAGAAAAGTCTAAACCATTTGTATTTAATGCTACTTCTGGAATAGCTTCTGCTTCTATAATATCTAATTCATTGTTTACATCACAAGAGGCAACGCCAATTGATAAAAGAAGTAAACCTATATATTTATAATTTTTCATCTATTTTATATTTATTAGTTATTAATTGTCCAAGATACGTAGTACTGAGAACCTATTGCTCCAATACCTGGTGCACTTAAATATTCTTGCCCCATTAAGTTAGCGCCTCCTATTTTGAAAATAGATTTCATTGAAGGAACTGTAAGGTTAACTTGAGCATCTAAAATAGTTCTTGCTTTTATAGTAGCGTCTACAAAAGTAGATTCCCATCTGTACTCATCTTGCCATCTTGCATTGAAGTTAAAACCAACATTTTTAAATAAATTTGTTTTACCAAATTGTAATTTAACTTTATGCTCTGGTGTATTAAAACCTGCTTCAAAATCTGGATTTGATGCTTGATCAAATTCAAATTTAGCTAACGTATAATTTAAACCTAAATTAAACCCATTTAAAACTGTTGTATTTAATCCAATGGTTGCTCCATAAGAACTTATATCTGCTGTAGAATTACTATACAGTTGAAAAATTTTATATTCTCCTAATGCATTATAAGGTACAATAACATTTGTATTTGCTATAAAATCTTCATATTGATTATAGTATACACTTAAATCTATAGTGAACCTTTGTGAACCTGCATTTAATAAACCTCTATAACCTACTTCATAAGCGGTTACTTTTTCTGGTTTTATATAGTCCACATCTGCTTTAACAGTTCCACCACTTGCAGCAGTATAAGAATTTGCATACACATCTCTACCTGTTAATGTATAACTAGCTCCTGTACCGTCTCCAAAAGTTGTACTAAATCTATCTAAATTATCTTCAACCCCACCTAATAATATTGCACTACCAACATCTAAACCAATGTATTGATCTTGTGTTGTTGGGTTTCTAAATCCTGTTTGAAAAGAAGCTCTAAAGTTTTGGTTTTTATTCTCACCAGCTGCATACGCAAATGAAACTCTTGGAGAAAAATTACCGTTGAAATTTTGTGCTTTATCATAACGAATAGAAGCGGTTACCTTTAAACGCTCTTCCTCTAAGAAACCTTTTTGTACTTGTGTGTAAATCCCGAATTCATCATAATCAATAGGACCATCTGAATCTGTAAAAATATTTCCAAAAGAATTTAACGAATATCTTCTATAAGAACCCCCTACTTGAATTTCTGCAAAATTGATTAGATCTTGAAAATTATAATTTGCATCTCCATGGTATAATTTAGTTTGATCTCTAAACTTTGCCCCTGTTATTAAATCTGGGTCTGTAGTAATTTTATCAAAAGCTGCATTAAATTCTGCTGAACCTGGCTCAAATCTACCAGTTTCTGCAGTTTGCCTAGCTACTGCATGTGCTTGGTCTGAGTTTAATCCTCCTAAAGTTCCTTGTAAATAAGCTCCTGTATATTGACCAAACCATGTACTATCATCTTTCCATGCTCTGTTAATATTTAAAGCGGCAAATAAGGTGTTGTATGAATCTCCTGCGTCTTCTGCAGTTGTATATCCTCTTACAAAGAAGTTTTTACCCCTAACCTCTAATTTATGCTGTTGCATCAAAAAGTTTTTAATAGAGTATTTTTGACCTCCTAAATATTGCGTGGTACCAGTACCTACTTTAGAATTCCAAATAACCTCTAAACGATCATCTCCAAAAGGACGATAATTTAAAGAAGCTCCAAATTTTACACTTTTTACACCGTAATCCATCAAGTCTTTTTCATTGTAACCTGTTCTACTAATGCTTTCACTTGGTATTAAAGCTGACGCTCCACCAGGGATAAGGCCTAAACCCTCTAAAGTTTGTGCAACGCCTTTCATATTAGCAGAAGCTGCATCTCCATATACATTTACACCGTTATAGTTTCTGTCTGAGTTTCTGTCACCAGAAACCATTTCGCCATTTCTTGTGTTTCTATAATCTGTTGCTGTCCAATCTGTACCCTCTAATATAGAAAGGGTTGCTTTGGCTGCAAATTTATTAGAAAAAGCATGTGCCAATCTAATACTAAAATCGGTAAACTCATTGTCTCCTCCCGCTTCTTGACTTGTAAGACCCCCTTTTAAAGAAACGCTAATTCCTTGGTAATCAAAAGGACTTTTACTTGTCATAAACATGATACCGTTAAAAGCATTTGCTCCATATAATGCAGAAGATGCACCTGGTAATAATTCTACTGTCTTTACATCTAGTTCAGACATCCCTAGTAAATTACCTAAGGCAAAGTTTAATGCTGGTGAAGAATTATCCATTCCATCTACCAATTGCATAAAACGTGTGTTTGCAAAAGTTGCAAACCCTCTTGTGTTTACGGATTTAAATGTTAAACTGTTTGTGTTTACATCTACTCCTTTTAAATTTTCTAGACCATCATAAAAAGAAGGTGAAGAAGTGTTTTTAATAGCCCTACTGTCTAATCTTTCAATCGTAACGGGAGACTCCATAATACGTTCTGGAGTTCTAGAAGCAGAAACTACAATTTCATCTAATGAAGTTTCATTTTCTGTTAAAGTTACATCAACTGTTTGATTGTTTTCTGTTACCTCAACTTTTTTCATTTTATACCCTAAAACAGATATTTCTAATGTAAAAGGTGGTTTGTCGGCAACTTCTAAAACAAAAATTCCATCAAAATCTGTGGTAGTACCCACAGCCTTATTTTCAACTTTAATGTTTGCACCCGGAAGTGTTTCTCCTGTTTTTGAGTCTTTAACTGTACCGTTAACAGTGGTTTGTGCAACCATTGCAACACTACTTAATGTTAAGCATGCAAAAAGTATAATCTTTTTTATCATAATTTAAATTGGTTTGTTTACTTGTATGCAAATTACAAAAAAATTTCAATAATTGATTATTTAACATTAAATTTTATGTTTTTCTTAAATTTTTGTTAATTTTTTAGCATATTAGTGGTAAAAAACCAAGCTATAGGTTTTTAAAAAAAACCATTAGTTATCGTACATTTGCCGTGATAAACTCATTCCTTTTGAAAATAGTTAAAAATATTGCTAACTTTTCTACAGACGAAAAAACTTTTGTTACCATTGGTACTTTTGACGGTGTTCATTTCGGGCATCAAAAAATACTTGAAAAACTAGTTTCAGAAGCTAAAGAAGCAGGTAAAAAAGCTATTTTATTAACTTTTTTCCCACACCCACGAATGGTTTTACAAAAGAATGTAACTATAGAATTACTCAATACAATAGATGAGCGCGCTAAGCTTTTAGAAAAAACAGGTTTAGATTACTTAATCATTCATCCCTTTGACAAGGCTTTTTCTAAAACAACTGCTTTAGAATTTGTAAAAGAAATTTTAGTAAATACTTTTAATATTTCAAAATTAATTATTGGGTACGATCATCATTTTGGAAAAAACAGAGAAGGTAATATTAAGCAATTAACAGAATACAGCCATTTATATGATTTTATTGTAGAAGAGATTCCAGCACAAGATATAGATGATGTTTCTGTAAGCTCTACAAAAGTAAGACGTGCTTTGTCGAAAGGCAATCTAAAAACTGCCAACAACTATCTAGGCTATAATTTTATGTTAAATGGTTTTGTTGTAAACGGAAAAAAAATAGGCGGAACAATCGGTTACCCTACTGCAAATATTGATATTAAAGAAGCCTATAAACTCATACCAAAAGTAGGGGTGTACGTTGTAAAGTCTCTTATAGAAAATAAAACTGTATACGGTATGATGAATATTGGCAACAGACCTACGGTTAATGGAAAGCACCAAACGATAGAGGTTCATTTCTTTGATTTTGAAAGAGATTTGTACGGTAAAAATTTAAAAATTGAATTGATTTATTTTTTAAGAGATGAACATAAATTTGATTCTCTTGATTCTTTAATTCTTCAACTCAAAGAAGACGAACAAACCTCAAGGAATTATATACAGGATAATTTATAATTTTCTACCTCACAAATTATATATTTGCATTTCATAATTCTTAGAAAATATGTTACAAGTACAATTTATTAGAGAAAACAAAGAAACTGTTTTAGCGGGTTTGGCAAAACGTAATTTTGCAAATGCAGAAGCCATCGTTACACGAGTTTTAACAGCGGATGAAAATAGAAGAGCTACACAAGTTTCTATGGATGACATTTTAGCTGAATCTAATAAATTATCTAAAGAAATTGGTGGGTTTTTTAAATCTGGTGAAGTACAAAAAGCAAATCTTTTAAAAGAAAAAACAGGCCAACTAAAAGAGCAGTCTAAAGAATTAGTTGAAAAGTTAAATGACTTTGCTGAAGAGTTACAGAACCTGTTATTTCAAATACCTAACATTCCGCATGCTTCTGTAAAAGCAGGAAGTTCTGAAGATGACAATGAAAATATTTTTAGCGAAGGAATTATTCCTGATTTAGGTGAAAATGCTTTGCCGCATTGGGAATTAGCAAAAAAATATGATATTATAGATTTTGAATTAGGTACAAAAATTACGGGTGCTGGTTTTCCTGTATATAAAGGAAAAGGCGCAAAACTACAACGTGCTTTAATTAATTATTTTTTAGATAAAAATATAGCAGCTGGATATAAAGAATACCAGGTTCCACATTTAGTGAACACAGCATCTGCAACTGCAACCGGGCAATTACCAGATAAAGAAGGGCAAATGTATCATTCTAATGAAGATGATTTATATTTAATTCCAACTGCCGAAATACCAATTACAAACATGTTTCGTGGTAATTTGGTTCAAGAATCTGACTTTCCTATTTGTTGCACAGGCTATACTCCTTGTTTCAGAAGAGAGGCGGGAAGTTATGGTGCACATGTTAGGGGTTTAAATAGATTGCATCAATTTGATAAAGTTGAAATTGTTAGGATTGAGCACCCAGATAATTCTTACCACGCGTTAAGTGGAATGGTAGAACATATTAAAGACATCTTAAGAGAATTAAAATTACCGTATAGAATTTTGCGCTTGTGTGGAGGCGATACTGGCTTTACTGCTGCCTTAACGTTCGATTTTGAATTGTTCTCTACAGCACAAGACCGCTGGTTAGAAATTAGTTCTGCATCTAATTTTGAAACCTTTCAAGCAAATAGACTAAAGCTTCGTTTTAAAAACAAACATGGGAAAAGTGAATTCGCACATACATTAAATGGTAGCTCTTTGGCTTTACCACGTGTATTAGCAGGGATTCTAGAAAATTATCAAACAGCAGACGGAATTAAAATACCAGATGTGCTAGTGCCTTATTGTGGGTTTGATACCATTTCATAAATAATTTTTAGTCCTTGGTGTTAGTAATCAATCTAAACTAATAAAGTTTTTTTTCGGATGGAAAACACTAATTAGAAGCCCGAACAGTCATACCCTTTTTATATTTATTTATTTTTACAAGTGCCTTTAAACATGCACTTATTTGTCCGTTTTTCATAAATGTAATTCCATTGCTTTTTATTATTTCATATTGTGCTTGTAAGGTGCTCATAATTTTAAATTTAATATGTTTCCTAAAGGAAAAGCATTTTTAGTGCCAAAAAAACATACGAGGAATTAAAATACGATTGGTTTAACAATAATTTAAAGTGTTTCTTGAGTATCTTTGAATTTCATGAGGAATCTCTTTTTTTTTATTTTAATAGCTATTAGTCCCTTGAGTATTGCTCAAGATGCTAATGAAAAAATAATACAAAATGATTACCTTCTAGCTGAAAATTTTTTTAGAGAAAATGCCTTTGAAAAAGCAACGCTCCTTTATAAAAAACTATATGATAGCAGTCCTTTTAATACAAACTATCTAGAAAGGTTAATTTCGTGTTACCAAGAAACAGATCGGTTTTTAATTGCCGAGCAATTGCTTAAAAATAAAATAAAAACCAATAAAGATCATGGGTATCTTTATGTATACTTGGGCTACAATTACGAAAAACAACAACTAAAAGATACGGCAGCAATAAATTACAAAATTGCTTTAAACTCCTTAAATAAAAGCACTGTTTATGCCGGTGTAATTGGGGGTCTTTTTAAAGAATATAATTTATTAGACAATGCTATTTTAGCCTATGAAAAAGCAATGCAAATTAATAAAAATGCAAATTATATTTTTCAAATTTCCCAGATTTACGGAGAAAAAGGTAATTATAAAAAAATGTTTGAATCCTATATTGAGCTAGTTGACAGTAATGATCGATATTTTAATGTAATTCAAAGATATGCCAGCAAATATATTACAGAAGATTCTGAAAACGAGGCAAATGTTTTATTTAGAAAAACACTTTTAAAAAAATCTGCCAGTAAGCCTAAAGATGTCTGGAATGTTTTACTCAGCTGGTTGTTTACTCAGCAAAAAGACTATACAAAGGCGCTCATTCAAGAAAAGGCTTTGTTCCAAAGAAAAAAAGAAGATTTAAGCGCCATTTTTACCGTCGGAAAAACAGCATTTGAGAACAACGCTTTTGATACTTCTAAGAAATGTTTCAATTTTATTGTTGAAAAATCAAAGACGAAAAGCGAGATAATTAATGCCAATTTATACCTAACTAAATTAGCCATTGCTACTAAAAGTCCTGAGACAAAAAAGTTGTTTTTAAGTATTTTTAACCATTTTGGGAAGAATGCTGCCACGATTACAATACAAGTACAATATGCTGATTTTTTAACCTTCTCTGAGAATAAACCAACAGAAGCAATTCTTGTTTTAAAAGAGGCGCTTTTGTATGCAAATTCTAAATTTGATAAAGCTAGAATTAAACTAAAGCTAGGAGATGTTTTAGTTTTTACTGGAAAATTTAACACCGCCCTTGTTTATTTTTCACAAATACAAACCCAATTAAAAAACCACGAACTGGCGCAAGAGGCACGTTTTAAAATTGCACAAACTAGTTATTTTAAAGGAGACTTTGATTGGGCAAAAGCACAGTTAAAAATACTAAAAAGTGCTACAACACAATTAATTGCAAATGATGCAGTCGCATTATATTTAAAAATATCAGATAATGAACCTGTAGACTCTATTCCCTCTGGCCTAAAGCAACTAGCTAAAGCAGAACTACTAGCGTTTCAAAATAAAAATAATGCAGCATTAAATGAATTAAATAATCTATTCACACAAAAAGATGTATTTGTAAACGGCTTAATACCAGGAGAGGTAATTTATGATGACGTATTGTTTTTTCAAGCAAAACTGCTTGTAAAACAAAATAAATACGAACAAGCTCTTCTAAGTTTATCTAAAATTATAACAGCAGATAATCAGGGTTTTTTAACGGATGCTATTTATTTTATGATGGCGGAAATCTATCATAATAAAATAAAGAATAAAGACAAAGCTCAAGAGTATTACCAAAAAATAATTTTTGAACATTCTTCTAGTATTTACTTAGTAGATGCACGAAAAAGATACAGAAAACTGAGAGGAGACCTAATAAAAATTTCTGATTAATCGTTCTAACATTAAATTTAAAACAGAAAACTAAAGACTAAAAAATGTACATATACAACGTAACTACGAATATAGACGCCACAGTGCACGATGAATGGCTAAACTGGATTAAAACCCATATTACTGAAGTTCTAAATACTGGAAAATTTACATCTGCAAAGCTTACGGAAGTTTTAGTAGAAGAGGAAATGGGAGGCAAAACATATTCTATTCAGTATGCTGCAAATACAAGAGAAGATCTCGAAAACTACTACAAGTTTAATGCTCCTAAATTAGAATTAGAGGGACTTAAACGATTTGCAGATAAAATGCTAACTTTTAAAACTGAATTAAAAATTATAGATGAGTTTTACCCAATTTAATTAAAAACAAACCTCAGGTTCTTAATATTGTATATCTCCGAAAAATTATGTAAAATTTAACTGTACCTTTGTTTTTAAGAGGATAAAAACAAAGATTGTGTTTGTAAAAGCAAAAAAACATTTAGGTCAGCATTTTTTAACAGATGAAGGCATTGCAAAAGACATTGCAGGTGCTTTAACTGGCATTGGCTATGATGACATTTTAGAAATTGGTCCAGGAATGGGCGTTTTAACAAAATATTTATTAAAACAGAAAGCAAAAGTTACTGTCATGGAATTAGACAGAGAATCTGTTGCTTATTTACATGATACTTTTCCTTTAGAACACATTAAATTAGATACCTCAGCAGCGCACTTTTCTGTTTTAGAAGGAGATTTTTTAAAGAAGGAAATAAAAGAAATATTTCAGAAAAAACAAGTCGCAATTATTGGTAATTTTCCATATAATATTTCTACTCAAATTGTTTTTAAAGCAATAGAAAATAGAGCGTTTGTACCAGAGTTTGCAGGTATGTTTCAAAAAGAAGTAGCTAAGAGAATTGCAGAAAAAGAGGGAAGTAAAGTTTACGGAATTCTTTCTGTATTAACACAAGCTTTTTTCGATGTAGAATATCTTTTTACCGTTCCACCAACTGTTTTTAATCCACCTCCAAAAGTAGATTCTGGTGTTATAAGGCTGGTAAGAAAAAAGGATTATTCTCTTCCTGTAGATGAAAAAATATTTTTTAGAGTTGTAAAAACAGCTTTTAACCAGCGTAGAAAAATGTTGCGTTCTAGCTTAAAGTCTTTCAATCTTTCTGAAACTTTAAAAGAAGACCCTATCTTTACAAAACGCCCAGAACAGTTGTCTGTGCAAGCTTTTATTTCTCTAACACAAAAATTAATAGAAAATGGCATTTGAAATTACAGATGAACTTCTTGAAAATCTAGTTGGTTTTATTGAAAAGAAGAACGACTCTAAAATAAAAAATCTTTTTAAAGATGTCCATTTTGCAGATATTGCGGAAGTATTAGATGAGGTTAGTTTTGACGAGGCTATTTATATTATAAAACTTTTAGATAGCGAAAAAACATCAGAAATTCTTACAGAGTTAGATGAAGATACTCGAGAAAAGATTCTAGAAAATTTCTCAGCAAAAGAAATTGCAAATGAAGTTGGAGAAATGGATTCTGATGATGCTGCCGATATTATTGGTGAGCTTTCAGAAGAACGCCAAAAACGTGTAATTAATGAACTTGAAGACACTGAACTAGCCGAAGATATTAAAGAGTTGTTGTCTTATGGAGACGATACTGCGGGCTCTTTAATGGCAAAAGAATTAGTAAAGGTGTACGAAACTTGGACGGTTGCCGGCTGCATGCGCAGGATAAGAGGGCAGGCCCAAGAGGTTACAAGAGTACACTCTATTTACGTTGTAGACAAAGAAGATAAATTAGTTGGGCGATTGTCTTTAAAAGATTTAATTGTTGCCAAGTCAGATCAGAAAATTGCTGATATTTCTAAAGCTAAAGTAGATGCCGTAAACGTGAACGAAGATGATGAAACTGTTGCTAGAATCATGGTAAAATATGATTTAGAAGCAATACCTGTGGTAGATGATAATAATGTTTTATTAGGCAGAATTACAATTGATGATATTGTTGATCTTTTAAAAGAAGAAGCCGACAAAGACTACCAAATGGCTGCTGGTTTAACGCAAGATGTAGATTCAGATGACAGTATTTTTGAATTGACAAAAGCACGATTGCCTTGGTTATTCTTAGGCTTAATTGGTGGTATTGGTGCTTTTATAATTATGGAAGGATTTCAAGATGTCTTTACCACATATGCCTCTTTATTTTTTTTCACACCCTTAATTGCAGCAATGGCTGGTAACGTAGGAGTGCAATCTTCTGCCATTATTGTGCAAGGTCTCGCAAACGATGATGTAAAAGGAAGTATTGGGAGTCGGCTTTTAAAAGAAATGCTTTTAGCAGCCTTAAACGGTGTTATTTTAGCGCTCTTTCTGTTTCTTTTTGTCTGGGTATCAAAAGGCGAAATAAACCTTGCTCTCGCAATTTCCGTTTCTTTAGTTGTTGTTATTATTATTGCAGGATTAATTGGTACTTTTGTGCCTTTATTTTTAAATAAAAGAGGTATTGACCCTGCAATTGCAACAGGACCTTTTATTACAACCTCTAATGATATTTTTGGAATATTAATTTACTTTATGATTGCTAAAATGATTTTAGGGGCTTGAAAAACCTTTCTAAATTAATAGAAAGGTTGTTCTCTTTTTCAATTTTAGATACAGGTTCTTCACCGTATATCCGCAATTACTCCCATTCGTGCAGAAAATAAATTAATCACACAACAAAAATAATTTTTACAAGCTTCACAACTATACGGAAAGCCGAGCGTGAAATTGCGGGTTTCCGTAAAGCCAACATTAATCTATAACACCTAGTTCTTTTGCTTTTAATATTAAATCTATATTGTTAATAGCATTTAAATCTGTTCTTAAGTTTGCTAATTTTGTTTCGATAGACCTTAGTTTAATTTTAATTCCGTCGTTTTTAGTAATAATTCCTTCTAAATTAGCAATTTTTACGTGTTTCGGAAGTTCCTTTAATATCTGAAGCGCTACCTCATCCATTTGAATTTGAACAATATTTCTACGGAGTATTTTTTGATGTATTTCGTGGGTATAATAATACTCATTATGCAATATTTTTTGCACTGCAAAACCTATTTCTGTAGCATCGCATTTACTTTTTAATAAATAAGCATTCGGGTTTAAATTACTAATTACATTGTACACTCTATTTGTTTCTGCATGCCCTGTAATTACCACTATTTTAATATCTATTTTATTCTTTCTAATGGCTTTTATTAATTCTTCACCTCCTTTTAAATTGGTTTGCTGGGTAGCATTATCAAAACTTAAATCTGTAAATAAGATTTGAAAAGGAGTGGTGTTTTCGTTTGATTTTATTAACTCAAGTGCCGTATCACAATTATTTATAGTCACCACATCAAAACCCCCTAACTCTTTGAGGTGGAAACGTATTCCATCTAGTGTTAATTGATGATCATCTGCAATTAAAATTCTAGTTTTATCTGCCATTCGTTGATATTTCTATATAAATTCTTGTTCCTTTATCTAATGTACTTTCAATAGAAAAAGTACCGTTAACCTCTTCTATTCGTTCTTGCATATTTTTTAAACCTATTCCTGCTTTCTTTGAAGCAGTGTTAAACCCTTTTCCGTTGTCAGAAACTGTTAAAGTAAGTGCTTTTTTAGTTTGTTTAAAATTTAAGATAACCTCTGAGGCTACTGCATGTGTTTTAGAGTTCTGAATACTTTCTCTAATCACTAAGAATAATATTCTTTTTATTGAATTATTAACGTCTTTCCAATTTACAGCATCAATTTCTTGCACTTTAATTTTAAAATCGATTTCAAAAAAATCTGAGATTAAATTAATAATTTGATTTTTAAAAGACACTTTTTCAAAACTTTCGCTACTTAATTGATGTGATAAATTTCGAACCGTTCCCTTTATAATAGCAAGTTTTTTTGCTTCTTCTAATTGCTTTCTTTTCGTCAATTCTAAATGCAACATTCTTATATCTCCAGCAACCTCATCATGCAAAGATTTGGCAATTCGCTGGCGTTCTTTTTCACGTACTTCAATTTGTTTCATTTTAGCTTCAAAAACCAACTTTTTCCTCCTGTTTGTAACAATACTAGCGCCAAAACCAAGAAACAAAATACTAGCACCTGCACTTAAAAAACCAATTATTTTATGCTGTCGTTCTGTTTCTAAAGCCAATTGCTTTCTAGTGTTTTCTAGTTTTAAGGCAATATTTTCTTTGTCTTTTTTTTCGGTTTCATATCGAACCTTCGTAAACTTATTTTTTAAAATTCGTTCTCTCTTATAAAGACTATCATTTAATTGTGTGCGCTCTTCTAAATATTTCCTACCTTTTTCTCCGCGAACTAATTTAGATAGGAGTAACAGGTTTTCTGATTTTTTTGTAGTAGTAAGCAGCTCTTTTGCTGTTTGTAAAGATTTCTTAATAAAAAATATTGCTCTCTTCGTTTCATTGTTAGAGGCATGTAATTGTCCTAATACGGCATACGACCAAATTAAACCTCTTTTATACCCTCTTGACTGTCTAGATTTTAAAACTTCTAAATATCCTTTCAAAGCTAGTTTTTTATTCCCCAGCATAAAATGACCATAAGAGAAGCCTTCTAATGCAGCTTCGTATCTATATGTATGCTCAATCTTGAGATTCGCTACCAATAAACATTTATTAAAATATTCTATTGATTTTGTATAGTTCCCCTCTGCTTCGTATGTCTTTGCTAAATGCAATTGTAGCCTAACTTTTTCATATTTCAACTTAATGTTCGGAATTTTCTTTTGGAGTTCAAAAAACTTTAGATAGTTTTTTCTAGCTTCTTCTTGCCTTTCTAGCCTGAACATAACATTCCCTAGCCTTTCATACAATAGCCCTGTAAAAAACACTTCTCCCAGAGGCTCTAACAAACGTAATCCTTCAATAATTGAGCTTTCGCATCCGAAAAAGTCTTTTTCTCTGTGCTGAAGAGAAGATATCGAAAGCAATCTTCTTCCAGCCTCCAAAGAATCTTTTAATTGAAGGGATATACTTTTAGATTCACTTAAGTAATATAAACTACTATCAGCTTTTGCCAAATTATCTCCAGAATTTAAAACCTTAAAAAAAAGGGCCTTATAATAATACTGCTTTCCTAAAGCAAAAGAGTCTTTCGTTTTAATAAAAAATGTACGAAGTTTCTTTTCTGTTAAAGTTAAATTAGCAAGGTCTTTGTTAAAAAAACTTTTCATACCAAAAAGAATATACGTTTGTTTAATTACAGAATCTATCTTCGTTTTTTCTGCAATTAAGAATGCTTTTTGAGGTAAATGAGCTTGTTTTGTTTTTACATATTCTTTTAATATCAATGCAATAGTGTCTCTACTTTCATTTTGAGAAAACACCGATAAATTAACAAATAAGAGTAAAAAAAGTATGTTTTTTTTATTAAAAAGAAAATAAGTGGCTCTTTGAAAGAGTTCGTCTATTGTCATAAACATCCTAGTTTAGGGCTCATTAATGTTTTTTTAGAGGATTTATTTTTTGGAAAATTCATTTATTAAAAACTAAAAATAGCTGTCTCTTATACACATCTGACGCTGCCGACGACTCCTTACGTGTAGAT
>CAJXTJ010000022.1 GCA_913061165.1 uncultured Polaribacter sp. | reverse complement strand
ATCTACACGTAAGGAGTCGTCGGCAGCGTCAGATGTGTATAAGAGACAGTTTTATATCTGATGATTATGAAGATGATATTTTTATACCTAATAATAATTTAGGAAAAGGTTTACATCAGGATACTGTAAAAGCATACGTTTATAAAATTAGAAGTGGTAAGAAAATGGAAGCAGATGTTGTGGAAATCTTACAACGTGTAAAAACTGAGTTTGTTGGTGTTTTACAAAAAAACAAAAATTTTGGTTTTGTAGTGCCAGATAATAATAAAATGTACGCAGATATTTTTATTTCAGAAAATAAAATGAATGGGGCAGAACACGGTGATAAAGTACAAGCTAAAATTATAGATTGGCCGAAAAATTCTAAAAACCCATTTGGAAAAATTACCACAGTTTTAGGAAAACCAGGAGATCATAATACAGAAATGCATTCTATTTTATTAGAATATGATTTGCCTTACGAGTTTGAATTAGAAGTAGAAAAAGAAGCAGAAAATTTATCGATAGAAATTACAAAAGAAGAAATTTCTAAACGTAGAGACATGCGTAAAGATTTAACTTTTACAATAGACCCTAAAGACGCAAAGGATTTTGATGATGCTTTGTCATTTACAAAATTAGAAAACGGTAATTATGAAGTAGGTATTCATATTGCAGATGTTTCACATTATTTAGAACCAAAAACGATTTTAGATGACGAAGCATATAAAAGAGCAACCTCTGTTTATTTAGTAGATAGAGTAGTACCAATGTTACCAGAAATGTTAAGTAATGGCGTTTGTTCTTTAAGACCACATGAAGAAAAATTAACTTTTTCTGCGGTGTTTGAAATTAATAAAAAAGCAGAAATTATTAAAGAATGGTTTGGTAGAACAGTAACCTATTCAGATCAACGTTTTGCTTATGAAGAGGCACAATCTATTATTGAAAATTGCGTTTTATCTGAGGATGTAAATGCTTATAAAATGCCTGAGGCTATTTCTATTACAGATAAGGCCTATGAAGTAACTAAAGAAGTTGTAGAAGCTACCTTAAAGTTAGATGAATTAGCAAAAATTCTTCGTAAAAAAAGAATGAAACAAGGTGCAATTTCTTTTGATAGGGTAGAGGTGAAGTTTAATTTAGACGAAAAAGCGAATCCAGTAGGGGTTTTCTTTAAAGAATCTAAAGATGCTAATAAGTTAATTGAAGAATTTATGTTATTAGCAAATAGAAAGGTTGCTGAATACATTGGTTTTTCTAAAGGAAAAGCAACAAACAGAACGTTTATTTATAGAGTACATGATGAGCCAAATGACGAAAAACTAGCTTCTTTACAAAACATGGTTCGTAAGTTTGGTTATAAAATAAATACTGACACTAAAGAAACTACGTCAGAATCTTTAAATCAACTTTTAAGCGATGTGCACGGTAAGGCAGAATCTAACATGATTGAAACCTTAACAATAAGAACAATGTCAAAAGCGGTGTATACAACTCAGAATATTGGTCATTATGGTTTGGCATTTGATTATTATAGTCATTTTACATCACCTATTAGACGGTATCCAGATGTAATGACACATAGATTGTTACAACACTATTTAGATGGCGGAGACACGCCAAAAGCAGATAAGTTTGAAGAAAAATGTAAACACTCCTCAAATAGAGAAGAATTAGCCTCTAAGGCAGAAAGATCTTCTATTAAGTACATGCAAGTAAAGTACATGCAAGATCATAAAGACGAAGTTTTTGATGGCGTAATAACCGGTACTACAGAGTGGGGAATTTATGTAGAAATTTCTTCTAATAAATGCGAGGGTATGGTAAGGATTAGAGATATAAAAAGTGATTTTTATGTTTTTGATGATAAGCAACACGCTATTATTGGACAAACATCAAAAAAAATGTATCAATTAGGTGATGAGGTTAAGATTCAAGTAAAAAAAGCAGATTTAGAGCGTAAACATTTAGATTTTAACCTTATAGAAGATTAATTTTTATTAAATTTATCACATAAAAAACTTAAAAATGAATAAAATAATTTTTATTTGTGCTTTGTTTATTAGTTTAATAACAGCAGCACAAACAGCCGTAACTAAAAATTTAGGTGATTTTAATATTATTAAGGTTTACAACGGTATTGAAGTAGAGTTAATTAAATCTACAGAACAGCGGATAGAAATTGTTGGAGATAAATCAGAAAAAGTGAAAATTAAAAATGTAAATAATACATTAAAATTATCTTTACCTTTTTCTTTAAAGCCCACAGAAAACATTGCAGAAGGAGAGGTTAAAATTAAACTTTATTATAGTAAAAATATTAATATTATTGATGCGAATCAAGGAACAACAATTACTGCGAAAGAATTTAATCAAGAGAATATTGATTTAAACGCACAAGAAAGGGCATTTATTAATATTACGACTACAACTAAGTATTTAACAATTAGAGCCTCTTCTGGCGGTATTATTAAAGTTTCTGGAACGGCAAAAAACCAAGAAGTAGATGTAGATTTATATGGGGTTTATCATGGTTTTAATTTAAAGGCTATTGGGAATTCTACTGTTAAGGCGGGAACAGGCGCAAAAGCAGAAGTAACAGCGGGAGAAGCATTAAATGCTAAAGTTAGTTTTGGTGGTGCCATTTTTTATAAAGGAAACCCAAAGGTTGTAAAAGATAAAAGGATAATAGGTGGTATTATAGAAAAAAGAAATGAATAGAAGAATTAGCAGGGCTCAAAATAAAAGTTTTTGTATATTTGTAGCGAATAAAATAAAAAAAGATGCATAGTTTCTCTATATTTTTTGGAATGGTAAGTGGTGTACAAATAGCTGTTATTGTTGTAGTGGCTTTACTTTTTTTTGGTGGTAAAAAGATACCTGAATTAATGAAGGGCTTAGGTGGTGGAATTAAAGAGTTTAAAAACGCCGCTAAAGAGGAAGATCCAGAAGAAAAAATAGAAGAAAAAAAGTAAAATTTACTTTTAAATAAAATAAGTAAAAAGCTCAATCTAAACATAGATTGAGCTTTTTTATATCTAGAGACGTTAAAAAAATAAGTTCTTACGTGTAGAAACAAAAAAAGCATACTAAGTAGTATGCTTTTTTTATTTGATCCTAAATGCTTTATTTTGTTTCTTTATTATTTTGATTTTTCATTGCCTCACCAATTTGGTTGCTTGCGGTAAAACTGGCTACCATGTCATTCAACATAGTGCTACCCGCTTGTGGTGAGTTTGGTAATAAAATTAAATTACTGTTTGTCTCACTACCAATAGATTGTAAAGTATCATAATGCTGCGTCACAACAATTAAAGCAGAAGCTTCTTGTGAGTTGATGCCAACCTTATTTAAAACCTCTACAGACTCTTCTAAACCACGAGCAATTTCACGTCTTTGGTCTGCAATACCCTGTCCCTGTAAACGCTTACTTTCTGCTTCTGCTTTCGCGCGCTCTACAATTAAAATACGTTGAGCATCTCCTTCGTATTGTGCAGCAACTTTTTCCCTTTCGGAAGCATTAATTCTATTCATTGCTATTTTTACTTGAGGATCTGGATCAATATCTGTTACTAAAGTTCTAATAATATCAAATCCATAATTTATCATAGCATCGTTTAGTTCTGCTTTTACAGCCAGTGCAATGTCATCTTTTTTTACAAAAACGTCATCTAATTTCATTTTTGGCACCTCTGCTCTTACAACATCAAACACATAAGAAGTTATTTGGTCATGCGGATAGTCTAATTTATAAAATGCGTCATATACTTTATCTGCAAGCACTTTGTATTGTACAGATACTTTTAGTTTTACAAAAACATCATCTAAGGTTTTTGTTTCAATAATAACATCTAATTGTTGAATTTTTAAACTTAACCTTCCCGCAACTTTATCTATTACAGGTATTTTAAAATGTAAGCCGGAAGGTCTAATAATGTTAAATTTTCCGAAACGCTCTAAAATTGCTGCAGTTTGTTGTTTAACAGTAAATAACGAAGCAAAAAGAATAAGACCAAGTAAGATGATAATAAGTAATGGAAGTGTAGGCATAGCTGTTGTTTTTAGAAATTAATACTATATATAAGTAAAGGTACTGAATTTTAGGACCAATTATAAGACGTAGATTTTTATAAACGTTACGTTTAAAGCAAAAAAACTCAATATTATTGAGTTTTTTATTTATGTGAAGAACAGGTTATAACTTATTAATTGCGTTTTCAATTCGTTTAACTGTTTCTTGTTTTCCAATCATTGCTATAATATCAAACAAATGTGGTCCAGCCAATTTACCAACCAAGCTCAATCGTAGTGGTTGCATTACCTTACCAAACCCAATTTCTTTATTCGTAATCCATTCTTTAATTTCTTTTTCTGTGTTTTCTGATGAAAAATCTTCAATATTAGAAAGGAATAATGCAACCGCCGTCATTAATTCAGAGGTTCCTTCTTTCCAGTTTTTCTTTGACGCTTTTACATCAAATTCTATTGGAGCCTCAAAAAAGAAACTAGACAATTCCCAAAAATCGGTTACAAAAACAGCTCTTTCTTTTATAGAAGAAACCACTTTTAAAACATATTCTTGGTCTCTTGAAACACCTTTTTCTTTTAAAATAGGAATGTATAAATCTGTTAATTCAACATTGTCTTTGCTTTGCATGTATTGCTGATTGAACCAACGTGCTTTCTCTGGATTAAACTTTGCACCAGATTTACTAACACGACTTAAATCAAAATCCTTTATCAGTTCTTGTAAAGAGAAAATTTCTTGTTCGGTTCCTGGGTTCCATCCCAAGAAAGCTAGCATATTTATAAAACCATCTGCAAAATAACCATCTTCCTTATAACCCCTAGAAACATCACCAGAAGCCTCATTCTTGTATGCTAACGGAAATACAGGAAACCCTAACTTATCACCATCTCTTTTGCTTAATTTTCCTTTTCCCACGGGTTTTAAAATTAGTGGTAAATGTGCAAATTTTGGAGCACTCCAGCCAAACGCTCTATATAACAAAATATGTAAAGGCATTGATGGTAGCCATTCTTCACCACGAATTACATGGCTAATTTCCATTAAATAGTCATCTACAATATTTGCTAAGTGGTAGGTTGGCATGCCGTCTCCTTTAAATAAAATTTTATCATCTAAAGTATTGGTGTCTATTGTAATTTTTCCACGAATTTCATCTTTCATTCGTAAAATTTCGTCTTGTGGTGTTTTAAAACGAATTACATAATTATCACCTGCATTAATTCTGTTTTGAGCCTCTTCATTTGTTAAAACTAAAGAGTTTATTAAGCGTCCTTTTTCTCTGTTATGCCAATTATAAATAAAGGTTTTTCCTTCCGCTTCATGTCCTTTTCTGTGCGTATCTAACTGCTCCGAAGTGTCAAACGCGTAATACGCCCATCCTGTTTTAATTAAAAGGTCAGCATATTCTTTGTATGTATTTTTTCGTTCAGATTGTCTGTACGGTCCAAATTTTTCATTCCTTCCCGGACCCTCATCAAACGGAATATTGCACCATTCTAAAGCATTTGTAATATAGTTTTCTGCATTTGCAACATAACGAGACTGGTCTGTATCTTCTATTCTTAAGATAAAAGTACCATTGTGTTTTTTAGCAAAAAGATAATTGTATAAAGCGGTTCTTACACCACCAATATGCAAAGGTCCTGTAGGACTTGGGGCAAAACGAACACGAACATTGGATTCCATTTTTTTAGTTTTTTTTAATAAGCAAAGATAGTTTTAAAAAGAGAGAATTGAAATGGCAGAGGGATAAAAAGACGTTAGAAATAAGCGCAATCCTTTATTTATATAAACAAGAATCTTTTTTAACAGCTAATTTCTTTGTGAGTCTTTTGAAAAGCTTTATTTTTATTAGTCACTTATGAATGGAATTAAAACGATTACAGATAAATTACATCAGTTTACGCGGAAATATTATGTAAACGAACTAATTAGAGGGGGCTTTTTATTTTTTTCTATAGGTTTTTTCTATTTACTATGTACGTTGTTTTTAGAGCATTTTTTATGGTTAAAACCTATGGCAAGAACATTTTTGTTTTTGGCATTTGTTTTGGTTGAAGTGTTCCTGTTCTGGCGCTTTATTATTGTACCTGTTTTTAAATTAATTGGTTTACAAAAAGGAATAACGCCTGAAGCGTGTTCAAACATTATAGGGAAGTTTTTTCCTGAGGTAAAAGATAAATTATTAAACACTTTACAACTCAAAGAACAGGGCGACCATTCTGATCTACTTATAGCAAGTATCAATCAGAAATCAGAAGAGTTGTTTTCTGTTCCGTTTGTAAAAGCAGTAAACTTTAGTAAAAATTTAAAATACCTTAAATATGCAATCTTACCTGTTTTAATTTTTTTAATTACGCTATTATCTGGTAATAATAATTTACTTACAGAGAGTCTAGATCGGGTTGTTCATCACAGAACAACATATACACCACCAGCACCTTTTTATTTTAGACTCATAAATAAAAGTCTTCAAGTTGTTCAAGGCAAAGACATTACTATTTATGTTAAAACATTTGGGTCTGTTATACCTGCAGAAGTAAAAATAAAATTTAAAAATCAGGAGTATTTTTTACAAAATAATGGTTTAGGTAATTTTTCTTTCACCTTTTTAGGTGTTCAAGAGTCGTTGCAATTTTTTCTTAAGGCAAACAAGGTTCAAAGCACAAGACATCAGCTGTCTATAATTAACACTCCAACAATTAATAATATTATTTTAAAATTAGAATACCCTTCTTATGTTGGTAAAAAGAATGAAACGATTCCAAATTCCGGGAACCTAGTTGTTCCAGAAGGGACTAAAATTACATGGAATATTTTAAGCAACCAAGCTCAAGAGGTTGCATTTATTGAGAACACAGAACGGCTTTTATTTACCAGGTTTAGCGAGAACAACTTTGAGTTTACAAAACAAATAAAGAATTCGTTTACGTATCAAGTTACTTCATCTAATGAAAAATTAAAAGATTATGAGCAGCTGCAGTTTTCTATAAACATGGTTAAAGACAATTTTCCTAAAATTATAATGCAACCAAACAATAACAACACTTCTAGGGCCCCTAGACAATTTGTTGGACAGGTTTCAGACGATTATGGCTTAAGTAAATTACAGGTGGTATATTATGAAGCGCATAATCCGCAGGTCCAAAAAACAGCTGCAATAGGAATCTCTAAAGCAGATATTCAAACTTTTTTTTATGTGTTTCCTGATAGTTTGGTTTTTAACAAAGGAACCAACTATGAACTTTTCTTTGAGGTTTATGACAATGACATGGTAAATGGAAATAAAAAAGCAAAAAGTGCTGTTTTTAAGTATAGAGAAAGAACACGAGAAGAGCTAAATCAAGACTTATTAGACGCGCAAAGAAATACAATTAACAATATGGAACGCGATATTCTTAAACAGCAAAAGCAGCAACGTGGTATAGAAAACCTTCAAGAGGGTTTACAAAAGAATAAAAAATTTAATTGGAGAGACAAGAAAAAGGTAGATGACTTTTTAAAAAGACAAAAACAATATAAAGAAATGATGCGTCTTCAAACTGAAAAACTGCAAGACAACCTCAAAGAAAATAAAGAAGAAGACAAAACCCTTCAAGAAAAAAAAGAAGAACTACGGAAAAGAGTTGATGAGCTAAAGAAAAACAATAAACAACAGAAACTTTTAGATGAGATTGCTAAGGTTGCGGAGAAGTTAAATAAAGAAGAATTAGGTAAAAAAATAAAACAATTAGCGGAACAAAACAAACAACAAGAGCGCAGTTTAGAGAGAACCCTAGAACTGGTAAAGCGGTTTTATATAGAACAAAAAACAATGCAAATTGTGAATAAATTAAATGACTTAGCAAAGAAACAAGGGTTGTTAGAAAAGAAGGATGCTGATAATTTAGAAGATCAAAAAGAAATAAAAGAAGGCTTTGAGAAAATAAAAAAGGAGTTAAATGAATTAACAAAGGACAATAAGGGGTTAAAAGACCCGATGGAATTGCCAGATGTAGAAGAGGAAAAAAAGGACATTGACCATGAATTAAATAAGGCTGAGGAAGGTTTAAAAAGCAAAGACAAAAGTTCTGCTAAGAAAAACCAAAAGAAGAGTGCTGCGAAAATGAAAAAAATGAGCGCTAAAATGCAAAAATCGATGTTAGAAATGGAGAGTGAATCTATTGAAGAAAACATGGATGACATGCGGAAGATTTTAGAAAACCTGATGACTTTTTCATTTAAACAAGAGGCCCTTATGAATAAGTTTGACGCTATTTCCATAGCGCATCCAGATTTTGGCAAAGATTTAAAAAAGCAAAATAACATAAGAACTTATTTTGAGCATATAGACGATAGTTTATATGTACTCTCGATGCGGTTACCTAAAATATCTTCAAAAATTCAAAACGATTTATCAACTGTCCATTATAATTTAGAGCAATCTTTAGAAAATTTTTCTGAAGGAAGGTTTGATAATGGAATTTCTAATCAGCGTTATGTGATGACTTCTGCAAACAATTTATCAGATTATTTAAGCACAATGTTAAATAATATGAAAAACGCAAATATGAAGATGGGGGCGGGTAAAAAAGGAAAAGGCTTTAGTCTTCCAGACATCATTAAAAAGCAAGGAGAGTTGTCTGAGAAAATGGAAAAAGGAAGAGAAAAAGCGAAAGAACTTGGGCGCAAGCCTGGTAAAAACTCAAGAGAGGAAAAGGGTGATGAAAAAAAAGGAGAGAAACCGGGCAAAAAAAATGAGGGAGAAAAAGGAGCAGGTCAAAATGATGATTTAGACGGTGAGCTGTACGAGATATATAAACAGCAGTCTCAATTAAGACAGCAGTTGCAAACCGCTATAAAAGAGTCGGAAAAAGGGAATAATAAAAATAGTAGTCCGGTTAAAAGGGTTTTAAAATCGATGGAACAACTAGAAAATGAAATTTTAGAAAATGGTTTTAGCGCTCGCACGATTCAAAAAATGCAACAATTAAACTATGATTTACTAAAATTAGACAAGGCTGCCTTAGAGCAGGGAAAAGAGAATAAACGCAAAGCAACAGTTAATAGTAACGCTACAAATAATAACAATAAAAAGGCTTTAGATTTTAAAAAGCAGTTCTATAATCAAATAGAAATATTAAATAGACAATCATTACCTTTGCATCAAAATTACAAATTAAAGGTTCGAAATTATTTTTTAGAACCAAATAAGATAGACAATGATTAGTTTTAATTACGAAACCAATTTTAAATTAGAAAACGAGGACTTTTTTGAAAAATGGATTCAGAAAATTATTTTAAATCACAACTGTGAAGCGGGTGAAATAAACTATGTTTTTTGTGACGATGCTTATTTATTAAAATTAAACATAGAGTTTTTACAACACGATACATTAACAGATATTATAAGTTTTGATAATACTTTAGGAAAGCTTGTTGGAGGAGATATTTTCATATCTATAGAAAGAGTTGTAGATAATGCTAATGATTTTAAGGTTTCTTTTTTAGAAGAATTACAAAGAGTAATGATTCATGGGGTTTTGCATTACATAGGGTTTTCGGATAAAACACCAGAGAGTCAAAAAGAGATGACTGCTCAAGAAAACAATGCTATAAAAGAGTTAACTATCTTAAAATCAATTAATTAAACACGGGGTTTCACGTGGAACTATAAAAAATGAGTTTATTTTCAACAACATTTGATGTTATCGTAATAGGAGGCGGTCATGCTGGTAGTGAGGCGGCAGCCGCAAGTGCAAATATGGGTGCTCATACATTGTTAATTACGATGAATTTGCAAAACATTGCGCAAATGAGCTGTAATCCTGCAATGGGTGGAATTGCAAAGGGACAAATTGTAAGAGAGATAGATGCTTTAGGTGGGTATAGTGGAGTGGTTACAGATAAAACAGCTATACAGTTTAAGATGCTTAATAAATCCAAGGGTCCCGCAATGTGGAGTCCTAGGGTGCAATCAGATAGAATGCAATTTGCGGAGTGTTGGAGAACGATGTTAGAGGAAACTCCAAATGTTGATTTCTATCAAGATTCTGTAAATGGATTATTATTTGATGGGAATAAAATTACTGGAGTAAAAACAGCTTTAGGTTTAGAAATAAAAGCAAAGACAGTTATAATTACAGCAGGTACTTTTTTAAATGGTTTAATTCATATTGGTGATAAAAGTTTTGGCGGTGGAAGAGCTGGTGAAGGAGCCTCTATAGGAATTACAGAAGAATTGGTTAAAAAAGGTTTTGAGGCCGGTAGAATGAAAACAGGAACCCCCCCAAGAGTAGATGGTCGTTCTTTAGATTATTCAAAAATGACCGAGCAACCTGGGGATGAAATCACAGAGAAATTTTCTTACTTACCAACCACAAGTTCATTAAACAAACAACGTTCTTGCTATTTAACTTATACAAATCAAAAGGTACATGATTTGCTTCGTGAGGGTTTTGATCGATCCCCAATGTTTAATGGAAGAATTAAGTCTACCGGACCAAGATACTGTCCGTCTGTGGAAGATAAGGTAGATCGATTTGCTACGAAAGACAGACATCAAATTTTTGTAGAACCAGAGGGTTGGACGACAGTTGAAATGTATGTGAACGGTTTTTCTACATCACTTCCAGAGGACATCCAAGACAAAGCAATACGTGCGGTAGATGGTTTTGAAAATGTAAAGTTTTTAAGATATGGGTACGCAATAGAGTATGACTTTTTCCAACCGACTCAGTTAAAACATTCTTTGGAAACAAAATTGATTGAGAACTTATTTTTTGCGGGTCAGATTAATGGAACAACAGGTTACGAAGAGGCGGCGGCGCAAGGTTTAATGGCAGGCGTAAATGCTGCACTAAAAACACAGGGAAAGGAACCTTTTATTTTAAAAAGGAATGAGGCGTATATTGGAGTCTTAATTGATGATTTGATAACAAAAGGAACTGAAGAACCATATCGAATGTTTACCTCTAGGGCAGAATATAGAACTTTGTTAAGGCAAGACAATGCTGATTTAAGACTAACTCCTTTAGGGTATAAATTAGGTTTGGCGTCTCAAGAAAGAATGGACCGTGTTTTAGAAAAGGAACAAAAGACCGCTTTATTAATTAAGTTTTTAGAAGAGACAAGCGTAAAGCAGGAAGAGGTAAATCCTATTTTAGGGGCTAAGAATTTAGCGCTGGTAAATCAGTCTATGAAGCTTTTTAAAATTGCAGCAAGACCACAGTTATCACTTGCAGATTTTAGTGATATTAGAAAATTAAAAGATTTTTTAAAGCAGCATACCATCGCTAAAGATGTAATCGAGCAAGCAGAAATTCACTTAAAGTATTCTGGTTATATAGAGAAAGAAAGAAACAATGCCGATAAATTAAATAGGTTAGAAAATGTAGTTATTCCCGCTAGTTTTAAATACGAAAAAGTGAAGTCGCTATCCTTTGAAGCAACTGAAAAATTAAACAAAGTAAAACCAACATCTATTTCGCAAGCTAGCAGGATTAGTGGTGTTTCGCCAAGTGATATTTCTGTTTTGTTGGTTTATATGGGTAGATAAAAAAGAAAACTTCAAATGTTCCTCGTGGAACATTCTTAAGACTAAAGCAATATGGACGATCAAAAAGAGCTTTATACAAATTTAACCCCGCTCTTAAATTGTAAAGACAACACTGTTTCTGGAAAATATTTTGAAGTGATGATGCATCAAGAATATGAGATGTTAGTTACATCTCCTGTTCCTAAAAACTTAGAAAACTATTATAAAAGCGAAACTTATATTTCGCATACAGATAGTAAAAAAACATTCTTTGATAAGATCTACCAAGGGGTAAAAAACCACACCTTAAAACAAAAGCTTATATTATTAAATTCTTTTAAATCGGGTTCAAAATCGGTATTAGATTTTGGTGCAGGAACCGGCGATTTTTTAAAAATTTGTAAAAACAATAATTGGCAGGTTTTAGGAATTGAGCCAAGCGCAGAAGCAAGAGAAAACGCAGTTAAAAAAGGAATTTATTTAAAAGAAAACCTTTTAGATATTACCAATCAAAAATTTGATGTAATTACGCTTTGGCATGTTTTAGAGCATGTGGAAAATTTAAAAAACACTATTAAGGTTTTAAAGAGTTTATTGCAGCCCGAAGGAAGGATTGTTGTTGCTGTACCAAATTATAAAAGTTATGATGCTGAGTTTTATAAAGAGCATTGGGCGGCGTATGATGTACCAAGACATCTTTGGCATTTTAGTCAAAAGGCAATACATAAATTATTTTTAGAAGTAGAAATGATTGTAGAGGAAACACTTCCAATGAAGTTTGATAGTTATTATGTATCTCTTTTAAGTGAAAAATATAAAACAGGAAAATCAAATCCTGCAAAAGCTTTTTATAGAGGCTTTCTTTCAAATATTAGTGCTAAGTCCACATCAGAGTATTCTTCTTTAATTTATGTTATTAAAAATGATTAAAACTTATTTTAAAGGCGTGTGGTTTAAATTTTTTTAACCTCGGTACAATGATTATATATAATATATAAAAAAGCCTTTAAAAGACCGTTTTAAGGCTTTTTTAAAATAGGATTAATTGATTATTTTTTTATTAGTATAGTTTTTAGCTATTTAATAAAAAGACCCCCCCTATTGTTATAATAAAATAAACACCTAAAGACATCGCTCCGGCATAATCTTTAGCAAGGCGTTGTCCTATTAATAAAAAGATTAATGCAATTGCAGAAAGCTCAACACCTAATAATGCAATTTCTTTCGATTCAGAGGTGTATAATTCATACACCCCAATACTCATTAAAATTCCTGCAATTATTTCAATTATTAAAACAATTCCTAATAATAAAGGCACTGTACTTTTTAGAGGTGAGTTTTTAAAGTGTTCTTTAATAAAAGAAACATTACCGTTCCAATCTAAGAGTTTATCTATTCCAGATTGAATAAAAGTAACGATTAAAAAAATTAAAAGTAAAACTTCTGCGGGATGATTTGATAAAAATTTCATTTTTTTTGATTTAAGATATTGATAATCAGTATTTAACGTTTTATTTATATATATAAACGAAGCCCCGAGAACTTAATAGTAGTTACTTTTAATTTTATCTACAATTGTTTGAGCTAGCTTCTCTTTACTTTCAACAGTCCAGCCTGCAACATGGGGAGAAAGAAGTACATTCTTTGAATTTATTAAATATTGAAAGGCCTTGGGTATTTTATTATTGGTAAAAAGATTCTCAAAAGAGGCTTTTTCATATTCTAAAACATCTAAACCAGCGCCTAAAATTTTTCCAGATTTTAAAGCAATAACTAAATCTTTTGCAACCACAGCGTTTCCACGTGCAGTATTTAAGAGCCAAAAACTTTTATTGAAACGATCGATAAAATTAATATTTACCATGTTCTTTGTGAGCTCTGTTTGTGGAGTGTGCAAACTTAAAACGTCTGCTTTTTGCTGCAATTCTCTGAGAGAAACTTGTTTGCAATTACCATCAGAAACATTTGGTTTTAAATCATAACAAAGCACTTCAACATCAAAACCATGAAGTTTTTTTGCGAATGATTTCCCCATATTTCCGTATCCAATTAAACCAATCGTTTTCCCGTCTAATTCAACTCCACGATTTTCTTCACGCAGCCATAAGCCTTTTTTAACCTCACTGTTTGCTTTGTTTAACTTATTAAAAAGAGACAACAACATACCTAAGCAGTGTTCTCCAACCGCATTTCTATTTCCTTCTGGAGCTGCAATTAGGGTAATTCCATTATTTTCTGCATAGCTACAATCTATATTTTCTAAACCAGCTCCAACTCGACCGATAAACTTTAAGTTTTTTGCTTTTTCTAAAAAAGAGGCATTAATGGAAAAACGGCTTCTAATAATCAAACCATCGTATAAATGAATTTTAGCTTCAACCTCAGCTTTTGAAGAAGTATAATCTTCATCATTAGTGCAGCCCAAGAAGTTTAGTTGTTCTATTAAAGCAGGGTGGTTGCTATCTAAGTGAAGAATTTTCATAGAAGATTTTTAAGTTTTTCATTCTCGAAAAAGGGGCAATTCATAATAATTAACTTAATACTACTGTCTTTTGTAAGAATGATAATTGTTTATAACATAAGTGAGGCTTAGTACTGCTCTTTATCACTCGGAAAATCTCCACTTTTTACATCAGAAATATAACTTTCGAAAGCACCCGTCATGTCTTTGTAAAGATCTAAATAACGTCTTAAAAAACGCGGATTAAACTCATGAGTCATTCCAATCATATCATGGGTAACTAAAACTTGGCCATCTACGCCATTTCCTGCTCCAATTCCAATAACGGGTATCGAGATTGCTTTCGCAACTTCTTTTGCCAATTTAGCAGGCACTTTTTCTAATACCAATCCAAAACAACCAATTCTTTCTAACATTAAAGCATCTTCCATTAGTTTCTCTGCTTCTTCCTCTTCTTTTGCCCTTACAGTATAAGTTCCGAACTTATAAATAGATTGGGGTGTTAAACCCAAATGACCCATTACTGGAATACCAGCATTTAAAATTCTTTTTATAGATTCTTTTACCTCTCTACCCCCTTCTAGCTTTATTGAATGTCCTCCAGACTCTTTCATAATTCTAATAGCAGAACGCAAGGCCTCTTTTGGATCAGATTGGTAGCTACCAAAAGGTAAATCTACTACAACCAAACAACGCTCTATAGCTCTAACCACAGAACTTGCATGATAAATCATTTGATCTAAGGTAATAGGTAATGTGGTTTCATGCCCCGCCATAACGTTTGATGCAGAATCACCAACAAGCAAAACATCAACCCCAGATCTGTCTAAAATTTTTGCCATTGTAAAATCATAGGCGG
Source organism: uncultured Polaribacter sp. (assembly GCA_913061165.1). GTDB lineage: Bacteria > Bacteroidota > Bacteroidia > Flavobacteriales > Flavobacteriaceae > Polaribacter. The sequence goes on along the minus strand of CAJXTJ010000022.1, from coordinate 5,748 downwards.
TTAACATAGAGATTTTCTCTTTGTTCGCTTTCATCTCTACAAGAGATTTTACAGTAACGCGTTTATATTCTTTTTTAGCTACAGACATGTTTTATCGATTTTTGATGGGGTAAAAGTAAGAAATATCAATAGATATTTAACAAATTATAAAGTTTAACACATTTCTTTAATTTATTTTTTAGTTTAAAGCAGAACACAAAGAGGCCGTAAGTTTTTAATGCGGTAAATTAAGATTACATTTGATGCTTTATATAATATATGAAGGAAGAAAAACATGCCTTAACCCCTAATAAATGGATTGATAATTATGCAGATTACCTGTATAATTTTACCATTTCTCGTGTTAACAATAGCGATTTAGCCAAAGACCTTGTACAAGAAGCTTTTTTAGCTGGACTTAAATCTGCAAAGAGTTTCCAAGGAAAAGCAACAGAAAGGACTTGGTTGGTGTCTATTTTAAAAAGAAAAATTATAGACCATTATAGAAAAACAAATTCTAAAAAAGGACAAGCAGAAGTACGAATGAATTTTTATGATGATGGTGAAAATAAAGGAAGCTGGCTAGAAGAGCGCGTACCACAAAACTGGGATAATGCCTCTGAAAATCAAATAGAGAACGAAGAGTTAAGAAACCAAATAGAAGCATGTATAAATAACTTACCAGAAAAATATGCACTAGTTTTTAGAATGAAAACTGTGCAGGAGTTTGAAACAGAAGAAATATGTAAGGAGTTAGATATTACTTCGTCAAATTTATGGGTAATGATACATAGGGCTAGAACACAGTTGAGAAAATGTATGGAAGACAATTGGTTTAACAATTAAGAAATGTTTAGAAATTTAAAAATAACATGTGATCAAGCTACAACTATTTGTGATAAAAACCAATATAGTGAGGCCTCTATAAAAGATAAAATAAGGCTATATATTCATCTTATGATGTGCAGAATTTGCGTTAAGTATACAAAACAGAACACAACACTGTCAAATTTATATAAAGAACACTCTCAATATTGTAAAAATCAAAAACACTACCTGTCTGTGAAAGATAAAGAAGATTTAAAAGCGTTATTAGAAAAAAACAAAGAATAAAAACACCTCAATTAGAATGCATTTTCTACCAGAAAAAATAGACAATTACGCTGTAGCTCATTCACAAGAAGAACCAAAAATCTTACAAGAGTTAACAAAAGAAACTTGGCAAAAAGTGTTAAACCCAAGAATGCTAAGTGGTGCTTTTCAAGGCCGAATATTGTCTATGATTACTAAAATAATTCACCCTAAAAATATTTTAGAGATTGGTACATATACCGGATATTCTGCGTTGTGTTTGGCAGAGGGTTTGTCTTCTGAAGGAAAAATAATTACGATAGATAAAAATGAAGAATTAGAAACACTTCAAAATAAATACTTCGAAAAATCTGGATTTAGAAATAAAATAACTCAGTTTGTAGGCAATGCAATTGAAATTATTCCTACAATTGATGAAAAATTTGATTTGGTTTTTATTGATGCAGACAAATCTAATTACATCAATTATTTTCATTTAATTATTAATAAGATGAATTCTGGCGGAATTATTTTATCTGATAATGTTTTATGGAGCGGTAAAGTTGTTGCCGCATTAGACCCGAAAGATACCGATACAAAAGTATTGTTAGCGTATAATAAAATGATGAATGAAGATGAAAGGATAGAATCGATTTTACTACCAATTAGAGATGGTTTAACAATAAGTAGGGTGATTTAGAAAACTTATAATTGTCTTTTTATTGGTCCGGTAAGATCTTCAATATTGTCTTTAACACTGCTAATTTCTTTATTAATATCTTTGGCAATATCCGTATCAATTCCTTTAGTATCAGAACTGTCTTTTATTTCTCTTTTAATATCATTAGTTGCGTCTTTTACCTGACGAATTCCTTTACCCAGCCCTCTAGCAATTTCAGGGATTTTATCTGCACCAAAAACCATCACCACAATTAACATGATAATCATAACTTCTGGGCCACTAATAAATAAGAACACATTACTCATGCTACAAATATACTGAGTTATTTTTATAAAAAGAATAAACTACTATTTGTTTAACATTACTTTCTTTTAAAATATTTAAATTTTTCAACGATTTTTATTTTTTTAACAACATTCGTTTAATCTCATTTAATTTCATCAACGCCTCAATAGGCGTTAAGGTGTCAATATTAGTAGCCAAAATTTCTTCTCTAATGTTTTCTAAAAGAGGATCATCTAGTTGAAAAAAGCTAAGTTGCATCTCTTCGTGTTGCGCTTGCTTTATAGCATCTTTTACCTCTGTGTTTTTATTATTTTTTTCTAATTGTGCTAGTATTTTGTTTGCTCTGTGAATTACTACATTTGGCATTCCGGCTAGTTTAGCAACATGAATTCCAAAACTATGGTTAGAGCCACCAGAAACCAATTTACGCAAGAAAATAATATTGTCTTTTAATTCTTTTACAGATACGTTAAAGTTTTTAATACGCTCAAAACTAGTAGTCATTTCGTTCAGTTCATGATAGTGTGTAGCAAACAATGTTTTTGCTTTAGAAGGGTGTTCGTGTAAGAATTCAGAAATTGCCCAGGCAATCGAAATTCCATCATAGGTAGAGGTTCCTCGCCCTATTTCATCTAAAAGAATTAAACTTCTTTCTGAAACATTATTTAGAATAGAAGCCGTTTCATTCATTTCTACCATAAAAGTAGATTCTCCCATGGAGATATTATCACTAGCTCCAACACGTGTAAAAATCTTATCTATAACACCAATTTTTGCATTCTGTGCGGGCACGTAACTTCCCATTTGCGCCAATAAAACAATAAGTGCTGTTTGTCTTAAAATAGCCGATTTACCAGACATGTTAGGTCCGGTAATCATAATTATTTGTTGCTGATTTCTATTTAGTACTAAATCATTTGCAATATAAGTTTGATCTATTGGTATCTGTTTTTCAATTACTGGATGCCGACCGTTTTTAATTTCTAAATCAGTACTTAGATCCATAACGGGACATACATAGTTGTTTTCAATTGCTAAATTTGAAAAAGACAGTAAACAGTCAATTTTTGCAATTATTTGTGCATTTTCTTGCACAATTTGTACAAATTGAATTATATATTGTAATAATTTAGAAAATATTTCTTGTTCTAATTTCTGAATTTTTTCTTCAGCACCTAATATTTTTGTTTCGTATTCTTTAAGTTCCTCGGTAATATACCGTTCTGCATTTACGAGTGTTTGTTTCCGAACCCATTCTTCAGGAACTTTGTCTTTCTGAGAGTTTCTAACTTCAATAAAATACCCAAAAACATTATTGAATGAAATTTTTAAACTTGAGATTCCCGTGCGCTCGGTTTCGCGGGCTAGCATGTCATCTAAATACTGTTTTCCAGAATTAGAAATAGCACGTAAGTCGTCTAATTCTTGATGTACACCTGTGGCAATTGCATTTCCCTTATTAATATTTACCGGCGCATGGTCAAATAAGGTTTCAGAGATTTTAGCAATTAAATCAGTTCCTTTGTGTAGCTGATTTCCAAGAGCTTTTACAGTAGGGTTTTTGCTGTTTTCTGCAGCTGATTTTATAGGTAAAATAGCCTTTAAAGAATCTTTTAATAAGACAATTTCTCTTGGTGAAGCTTTTGCCGTGGCAACTTTAGAAATCAACCTTTCTAAGTCTGATATTTGTTTTATTTGATAGCTTACTGTTTCTGAAAAGTCATTGGAGTCTATAAAATACTTTACCAATTCATGACGATTTTGAATATCGTTTATATTTTTTAAAGGAAGCGCCAACCATCGCTTTAGTAGTCTTCCTCCCATGGGCGAAATGGTTTTATCGATAACATCTAAAAGTGTAACAGCATTTAAAGAATTAGAGCTGTATAACTCTAGATTACGGACAGTAAAACGGTCCATCCAAACATAATTGTCTTCGGCAATTCTACTAATAACCTGTATGTGTTTTAGTTGATTGTGTTGTGTTTCTGATAGGTAATATAAAACGGCACCGGCAGCTATAATTCCGTTTTTAACTTCATGAATTCCAAAACCCTTTAAACTTTTTACTTCAAAATGATTTTGTAAAGTATCATTGGCGTATTCCTTCTGAAAAACCCAATCGTCTAAATAAAAGGTGTAATATCTGTTTTCAAAAAGTTCTAAAAACTGTTGTTTGTGTTGTTTCTGAACTAAAACTTCGCTCGGATTAAAGTTCTGTAACAACTTGTCGATGTATTCTGTATTTCCCTGTGACACCAAATACTCACCAGTAGAGACATCTAAAAATGAAATTCCGAGTTGTTTTTTATCAAAATGAACGGCTGCTAAAAAGTTGTTGGTTTTGCTTTGTAAAACTTCATCATTTAAAGAGACACCAGGCGTAATTAACTCTGTAACACCACGTTTCACAATATTCTTCGTCATTTTTGGATCTTCTAATTGATCGCAAATAGCAACACGCATTCCTGCTTTTACCAACTTTGGCAAGTAGGTGTTTAAAGAATGATGTGGAAAACCTGCTAACGCTGTTTCTGTCTCACTTCCTGCACCACGTTTTGTTAAGGTAATTCCTAAAACACCAGCGGCTTTTTTAGCGTCTTCACCAAAAGTTTCGTAAAAATCTCCCACACGAAAAAGCAACATTGCATCAGGATATTTTGTTTTGATGGCATTGTATTGCTTCATTAAAGGAGTTACTTTTTTTGGTTTCTGTTTTGTCAAGTGTTTAAAAAATTAAAGTTAGTTTTGCGAATATAAAAATTAGTACCCAGTATTCAGTAGCAGTTTATAGTGAACTTATCCACAAAGTATGCGAAAATTAAAAAATAACGAGTTAGGTAGAATTACAATAGATGCTTTTAAAGTAGTTGAAAAAACGCCAATTATTGTAGTTTTAGACAATATAAGAAGCTTAAATAATATTGGTTCTGTTTTTAGAACTAGTGATGCTTTTTTGATAGAGAAAATATATTTATGTGGTATTTGTGCAACTCCGCCAAATAAAGAAATTCATAAAACTGCTTTAGGCGCAACAGATTCTGTCGCCTGGGAACATGTTGAAGATACGCTCTCTTTAATTGAGAAACTAAAGAGAGAAAATATTACGGTATTAGCGATTGAACAAGCAGAAAATAGTACAAAGTTAAACACTTTTTTTCCTCAAAAAGGGAATAAGTACGCAATTGTAATGGGAAATGAAGTAAAAGGAGTGCAACAGGAGGTTGTGAACGCTTCAGACTTGTGTATTGAAATTCCACAATTAGGCACGAAACATTCCTTGAATATTTCTGTAACTACAGGTATTGTTTTATGGGATTTATTTAAGAAACTACAATAAAAGAGGTGTATTAATTTTTAAAGTTATACTTTCAGGTTAAATATAAAAACCCCTAAAAATGGCTGATAAAATTAAAGTTTTAATTGTTGATGATCATCAAATAACAACACTTGGCTTGCTCTATTCTTTAGAAGAGGTAGGAGATTTTGAGGCGGTTACAACCACGGATTGTGATGATGCTTTTCAGTTGATAAAGGCGAGTGAAAAGAGTGCACCATTTCAAATTTTATTTACAGATTTAAGTTTTGACAACAATACAAAAGAAACTAAATTAAACGGAGGTGAGGCTTTGATAAAAGCAATAAGAACAAATGGGATAGAAATCAAAGTAGTAGTAATTACAGGGCGCACAGAAATATATCTGTCTCTTATACACATCTCCGAGCCCACG
>CAJXTJ010000021.1 GCA_913061165.1 uncultured Polaribacter sp. | reverse complement strand
ATACGAGATGTAGAGAGGTCTCGTGGGCTCGGAGATGTGTATAAGAGACAGTATAGTAGAAGATGTAAAGGAATTGTGTAATGAAATGGCAATTTTAAATGGCGGTAAAATTTTAAAACATTCGACGCCACAAGAAGCAACTAGAGAATTAGAAAATACCATTTGGACAAAAATCATTGAAAAAGATGATTTAGAAGAAAATATGAAAATATATAACGTGTTATCTCGAAACTTCAATCCAGACAATACCTTAAATATTAGAGTACATTCAGATACAAAACCTTCTGATGACTTTGTTGCTTCAGAACCACAATTAGACGATGTTTATTTTTTCGCTTTAAAACAAGATGAACCGGTTATTGCATAGTCATTTCATTACACAATTTAACTGTTCAACTTTTACACAATACTTATGTTTTTAACAATATTTAAAAAAGAATTAAAATACTGGTTTAATAAACCCGTATTTTATATATATGCAGCCATATTTTTAGTACTGTCATTTTTAATATCTGCAACTACTGCAGGTATTTTTGATGGGTTTACAGGAACCACTGGCTCTTCTAGAATTGTAAATTCACCAATTAATGTAACGGGCTTATTTAACGGCTTTACTACTTTAATTTTTTTTTTATTTCCGTCTATTATTGGTGTTTCAATTTACAGAGATTTTAAAAGTGAAATGCACACCATTTTATATTCGTATCCGTTTACAAAGGCCAATTATTTATTTGCAAAATTTTTTAGTGGTATTACTGTAGTTTCTGCGATTGTTTTGGTGATTGCAGTAGGAATGATTATTGGTTTTCGTTTTCCAGGAACCAATTCAGAAATTGTAGGCCATTTTAGTGGGATGAGTTATTTGCAGTCCTATTTAATATATATAGTACCAAACGTATTATTTTTTGGTGCAGTAGTTTTTGCAGTGGTTACTTTTTCTAGAAACATTGCCGCAGGTTTTATTACAGTTATTATTTTATTATTTGCTCAAGGAGCTGTGTCTAGTATCTTATCAGAACCAGAACAAGCAGGTTTGTTGGCTATTTTAGATCCTTTTGGTTCTTCTGCATTGGCGTATTATACAAAGTATTGGACAGTCTCTGAGCAGAACGAACTACAAGTTCCTATAAAAGAATTAATTATTTACAACAGATTGCTGTGGTTGGTAGTTTCATCTGTAATATTTGGGTTGGTTTTTAAATACTTTAAATTCAATCAGAATGCAATTTCTATTTCTTTTATAAAATTGAAGTCAGAAAGAGTTCTCAAAACTAATTTTAGCGGAATAACAAGAATAGTCTTACCAAAAGTAAGGCAAGATTTTTCTTTTGGTCAGAATTTAAAAACGATGTGGAAATTATCTCATATCGATTTTAAATATATTTTTAAGAGTTTGCCATTTATTTGTATCCTAATTGTGGGGGTTTTAATGTTGGTTGGTACTTTATTTAGCTCTGGAGAAATATTTGGAACAAACACACTTCCAGTGACATGGCAAATGTTAGCTGGCGGAAATGTTTTTAGTGTTCTCGTATTAAATGTTTGTACTTTTTTATATGCAGGTATGCTATTACAAAGGGCAAGAACTGCTAAAATAAATCATTTAGTAGATAGCACACCCATACCAAATTGGACATTATTATTTTCTAAACTAATTGCCTTGTTAAAAATGCAGCTTGTTTTATTGCTTGTAATTATGGTTTCTGGTATGGTATTTCAAGTATATAAGGGCTATTACGATTTTGAAATTGGGCATTACTTAAAAGAGCTGTTTGGTTTAAAATTCTTGAATTATGCAGTTTGGGCTTTGCTTGCAATTTTTATTCAAACATTGGTTAAAAATCAATATTTAGGATTCTTTATTTTATTAATACTTGCTATTGGGATTCCATTTTTATCTTTGATAGGTATTGAGAATTCGGTTTTAAAATATAATGAAGGTCCGAGTTATAGTTATTCAGACATGAATGGTTATGGTTCTGATTTGTCTCGATATTTATGGTACAAGCTTTATTGGGTTTTGGGAGGTACGTTGCTCTTAATTTTAAGTTTATTAATGTGGGTTAGAGGTTTGCCAAATTCGTTTGCAGAAAGAATTTACATAGCAAAACAACGCTTTACAGTTCCTAAAAGAGTGAGTTTAGTAGTTGTTTTAATTTCATTTTTAATTTTAGGAGGTACTATTTTTTTAGAAACAAGATCTAAAGATAAGAACTCAGCTTCTAAGCAAGCAGAGCTAAATGCGGTGAAATGGGAGAAAACCTATAAGAAATATGAAGATTATAAGCAACCTAGAATTGTAGCTGTAAATGCAAATGTGGCCATTTTTCCAAAGAAAAAAACCTACAAATCAAGTGCTGTTTTTACAATGGTAAATAAAACAAATAAAGCAATAGACAGTATTTTCTTAAACCATAATTCTTTAAAAAGCACCTTTGAGTTTAATAAGCCCAATAACTTAGTTTTAGAAGACACAGTTTTTCATTTTGATATCTATTCTTTTGTTGAAAGTATACAACCAGGAGATTCTCTGCAGTTAACAGTGCATGTAAAGAGTAAAGAGAACACAATGTTTCAGCGTAAATCGCCAATTATAGCGAACGGAACGTTTATAAATAACTCCATGTTCCCTACCTTAGGATATTCGGCTAGTGGAGAATTAACAGATGATAAAACACGTAAGAAATATAATTTACCAGTAAATAATTTACGTCCACATCCTTCAGATGCAAGCGCTTTAGGAAATACCTATATTTCTAAAGATTCTGATTGGATTGATTTTGAGGCAACGGTTTCTACTTCTGAAGATCAAATAGCAATTGCACCCGGTTATTTGCAAAAAGAATGGATTGAAGACGGTCGTAAATACTTTCATTATAAAATGGATAGTAAAATTTTAAATTTTTATGCTTTTAATTCTGCTAAATATGAAGTTAAAAAAGAAATGTGGAAGGGCATTAGTTTAGAAATTTACTATCATAAACCACATGTGTATAATTTAGATAGAATGTTAAAAGGAATGAAAGCTTCGCTGGCTTATAATGCGAAGAATTTTAGTCCGTATACACACAAACAATTAAGAATTATAGAGTTTCCAAGAACTGCTGGTACCTTTGCACAAGCTTTTGCGAATACCATTCCTTTTTCAGAGGGCTTTGGTTTTATAGCAGATGTAGATGATGAAAATGAAGATGGTGTAGATTACCCTTTTGCAGTAACGGTTCATGAAGTTGCACATCAATGGTGGGCGCATCAAGTAATTGGTGCAGACGTTTTAGGTGCCACTATGTTGTCTGAAAGTATGTCTGAATATGTTTCTTTAAAAGTTTTAGAACATCAGCACGGTAAGCCTAAAATGCGTACTTTTTTAAAGGAAGCATTAGATGGTTATTTATTACAGCGAACTTTAGAGTCTAAAAGAGAGAATCCGCTTATGTATAATGATGGGCAAGGGTATATTCGGTATCAAAAAGGATCTTTAGTTTTTTATGCTTTAAGTGATTATCTTGGAGAAGAAAAATTGAACGGAGCTTTAAAAAGGTATGTAGAAAAGGTGAGGTTTCAAGAACCACCGTATACGACTTCAATTGAAATGGTGAATTATATTAGAGAAGTAACTCCAGATTCTTTAAGTTATGTGCTTAAAGATATGTTCGAAACCATAACACTTTATAAAAATAGAATTGTGGATTTGAAATCTACTGCCTTAGAAAATGGAAAATACGAGGTAGCTATAGAATTTGAAGTTTCTAAATATAGAAATGATGAAAAAGGAAAAAAGTATTATGGTGAAAAAGTGGGCGATACTTTAAGTTATAAGACAGAGAAGATGAGCAAACCTCTTTTATCTGTTCCTTTAGCAGATTACATAGATTTGGGTATCTTTTCTGAGGAAGAAATAGATGGAAAAAAGAAAGAAAAGCAATTGTATTTTAAGAAACATAAAATTACACAGATACATAATAAGATTACTTTAATTGTAGATGAAAAACCCACAGAAGTAGGTATAGATCCTTACAATAAATTGATAGATACAAAGTCTGACGATAACAGAAGGAAGTTTTAAGAAGCTATGAAAACATCACATACATGAAGGGAATAGTTGTTTTTTTGATTTTTATTAGTAGTCTATTTTCTTGCAAAAAAGAAAAAGAAATACAATTAAATTTTTTAAGTGAGTATGTTCTAAAAGATACAACTTCGTTTAAAAATAAACCAATTGGTGGTCTTTCTGGTTTAGATTATAGTAATGGTTTTTATTATTTTGCTGTAGACGATACAAAAACGCCAAGATTTTTAAAAGGAAATATTGATATCGAAAAAAGAAGAATAGCGGGAATTAATTTTGAAGAGGTTATTGTATTAAAAGATTCAAATACTAATTTTTACAATGAAAATACGCTGGATTTAGAATCTATTTTTGTGGATGAAGAAAAGCAACAAATCAATTTTTCTAGCGAAGGTGCTATTCGAAAAGGAAGAAGACCCACAATATTTACTACAGATTTTTCTGGGAAATTTATTTCTGAGTATGTACTACCAAAAAGCCTGCAGAATTTAGAAAACATAAAACACAATGGAGTTTTAGAAGGCTCTTCTAAAAGTATCGATAAAAAAGGGTTTTGGGCTGTTATGGAGGCTCCTCTAAAAAATGATGGAGTTGAACCGGGTTTTACTAAAACACAATCTCCCGTTAGAATTACTTATTTTAATACAGTAACTAAAAAAGCAACTAAACAATTTGCCTACCAATTAGAACCAATTAGTAAGGTTGCTAAAGGAAATATAAATTTAAACGGAGTTACTGCAATTTTAGAATATGCCGAAAATAAATTTTTTATTATTGAAAGAACCTATCAAAATGGATACGGTGCTTATGGTAATATCATCCGAGTTTTTGAGGCAGAAATAACTTTAGAAACCACCAATATTTTAGGTTCTGGTGGATTGATAAAATCCAAATTTACGCCGCTAACAAAAAGGTTGCTTGTAAACTTTGAAGATTATAAAGTGCATTTAACCGAAGGTATTATAGACAATATAGAAGGCATTACTTTGGGCCCCGTTTTAGAAAATGGCAATCAGTCTCTGGTGTTGGTCTCAGATGATAATTTTCAGTTATATGGAAAACAATTAAATCAGTTTATATTATTAGAAATAGTTAAAGAATAATTACTATTTTTATGTTCTCAATTTTAATCATAAATGATGTTTCAAGGCTTTAAGGAAACTGTTTTAAAAAAGAAGTTAAATCAGTTATTATCTCAGACAGATAATAGGCGCACACCATCTTTAGAAAAAATAAAGTCGATAGCTATTATTTCTACTGAAGATATTTCTTCTGAAATGGATTTACAAAAAGAGATTGAAATTATTTTAGAATCTAGAAATATTAGGATTTATAGCCTACGAAAGTATAATAAAAATGATGAATTTTCTTATAAGCACTTCACGAAAAAAAATGTAAACTGGACAGGACAATTTACGGAAGAAAGCTTTAAATGTTTCTTAGAAGAACCCTTTGATTTGTTAATTGGATATTTCAATAAAAATAATCTGTATTTAGAACGTGCAATTTTAGAATCAAAAGCACAATTTAAAGTTGGTTTTGCAGGTGTAAATTCTAAATTATACGAGATAGAAATTTCAGAAAAAATACAAAATATAACAGGATTTACTTCAGAATTAAAAAGATACCTTCAAATTCTTAAAAAGCTATAAAATTAAACTTTCCATATAAAGTTGTTTATTCTTGCTATTAGACGCTATATCCGTTTTATAAATCAATCTTAATATTGTAGTTTTGTACCTTTAAATAGATAAAAATGCAAAAATTTGTAGGAACGGGAGTCGCCTTAATTACCCCTTTTAAAGAAGATTTAAGTGTAGATTTTGATGCACTGGTAAAGTTGGTTAATTTCAATATAGATAATGGAATTAACTATTTGGTAATAAATGGTACAACTGCAGAAAGCGCAACAATATCTAAAGAAGAGAAACTTCGAATTATAGCTCTTATTATAAAAACGAATGCAGGTAGAGTGCCATTAGTGTTAGGTATAGGTGGTAATAATACCCTAGAGGTTAAAAAAGAGATACAGGCAACAGATTTAAGTAATATTGATGGTATTTTATCTGTAGTACCCTATTATAGCAAACCAACGCAAGAAGGTTTTTATCAGCATTTTAAGGCATTAGCTGAGGTAAGTGATGTACCAATTATTTTGTACAATGTTCCTGGTAGAACCGCAAAAAACATGAGTGCAGTTACTACAATTCGTTTGGCAAATGATTTTCCAAATATTGTGGGCATCAAAGAGGCAGGAAATAATATGCAACAATACTTAGAGTTGTTAAAAAATAAACCAACAGATTTCTTAGTTATTTCTGGTGATGATGATTTGGCTTTAGGAATAACGTTGGCTGGAGGAGCTGGGGTTATTTCGGTTATTGGACAAGCGTATCCAAAAGAATTTTCTACTTTAATAAATTGCGGATTAGAAGGCAAAAACAAGGAGGGCTATGCAATTCATTTTAAAATGATGGCCATTATAGATGCTATTTTTGAAGAAAATAACCCCGCAGGAATAAAAACTGTTTTACAAGAATTAGGTTTTGGCATCAACCAAGTGCGTTTGCCACTAGTAAAGGCCTCTAAAGAATTACACCAAAAGATTGCAAATTTTGTAAATACGTTTTAAAGGAACCTTTTTTTAGGTGCACAGATGATACTAAGTTTTAAAGTTTAATTTCTGATTATATTTAGTAAAATAAATAGAGCTTTAGGGCAAGATTAACAAATTTTTAGTACGAAATAGGTAGTAATGTTCTCTTTTTTTATAGATTATTGCAGTATACTAGTAAGTGTGTTAAAAAACGTTTTATTAATCCATAATTAATCACTAATTTTGCCCGATGCAAAAAATTAAAAACTTAGCGTATTTAATGCTGTTTACTTTACTACTCTCTTCATGTGGTGAATATCAAAAAGTGTTAAATAAAGGTACCTCGGAAGAGCAGTACAAAATGGCTGTAAAAATGTACGAAAGTCAGAATTACAGTAAAGCTTTGCGCTTATTCGATAAAATTACACCTATTTATAGAGGTAAGCCTCAAATGGAGCGAATTAAATTTATGATTGCACAATCTAATTTTAATGAAAAAAATTACGGAATAGCAGCTTATAATTTTGATCGTTTTACAAAAGATTATTTAAAAAGTTCTAAAAAAGAAGAAGCAGCGTTTTTATCCGCTTATAGTTACAAATTAGCATCTCCTCGTTTTAGTATTGATCCAACAGACACAAATAAGGCTTTAGAGGCTTTTCAAAGTTTTATCAATACATATCCAACTTCAGATAAAATCGACGAAGCGAATGCGTACTATTCAGAAATAAGATTAAAATTAGAAAAAAAATATTTCGAGATAGCAAAAACATATTATAGAACTGCAGATTACGATTTAAGAAATTATAAGGCGGCAATCAAGGCTTTTGATAATTTATTGGAAGACTTTTTAGGAACTAAATATAAAGAAGAAGCAATTTATTATAGCTTTAAAGCAGGACATGATTTTGTTTTGAAAAGTTATGATAGAAGAAAGTTAGAAAGAATTGCAGACGCAACAGAAGATTATGAGAGACTTAAAAAGACTTTTCCAGAATCTAAGTATTTAGAAGATGCAAATGAGATGTTTGCAACATTACAAAACGAAAAAATAAGAGTTGATGCTTTAGTAGCAAAGCAGGAAGCATTAGTAGCTAATTTACAAAAGAAATAATTATTTAAGATGGATTATAAAGATACCAAAGCACCGTTAAGTACTATTACTTACAATAAGAATGAAATTGAAGCACCAACAGAGAATATCTATGAGGCTATTTCTATTATTGCAAAGAGAGCTAATCAAATTAATTCTGATTTAAAAAGAGAATTAGTAGATAAGTTGGATGAATTTGCAACATATAACGATTCTTTAGAAGAAGTATTCGAGAATAAAGAACAAATAGAAGTTTCTAAATTTTACGAAAGGTTACCAAAACCAACTGCTATGGCGGTTGAAGAGTGGTTAAATGATAAAGTATATCACAGAACTCCAGAAACAGAGTAATGTCTGTCTTAAAAGAAAAGAAAATTCTTTTAGGAATTACTGCTGGAATTGCAGCATATAAAACGGCTAGTCTAGTTCGTTTGTTTATAAAATTAGGCGCAGAAGTCAAAGTTATTATGACTCCTGCGTCTAAAAATTTTATAACACCTCTCACACTTTCTACACTTTCTAAAAACCCGGTTCATTCTACTTTTTATTCTAAAGAAGATGAAAATGAACTTTGGAACAATCACGTAGAATTAGGTCTTTGGGCAGATTACATGTTAATTGCACCCGCTACCGCAAATACTTTGTCTAAAATGGCAAACGGAACTTGCGATAATCTATTACTTGCCACTTATTTGTCAGCTAAATGTCTAGTTTATTTTGCACCTGCAATGGATTTGGATATGTATAAGCATCCCTCTTCTATAGAAAGTTTAAATAAATTACAACGTTTTAATAATATTTTAATTCCTGCTACTTCAGGTGAGCTTGCAAGTGGTTTAATAGGCGAGGGCAGAATGGCAGAACCAGAAGATATCGTTTCTTTTATAGAGAAAGATATACGCGCTAAACTGCCTTTAAAAGGTAAGAAAGTGTTAGTTACGGCCGGACCAACTTATGAAGCAATAGACCCCGTTCGTTTCATAGGAAATCATTCTTCAGGAAAAATGGGATTTGCAATTGCAAGTGCTGCTGCAAATTTAGGTGCAGAAGTATATTTGATTTCTGGACCAAGCAATCAACAAATAAAACACTCTCTAGTGCATCGAGTAGATGTTGTCTCTGCTGAAGAAATGTATGATGCCTCCCATATCTACTTTAAAGATGTAGATATTGCGATACTTTCTGCTGCAGTTGCAGATTATAAACCAAAAAATAGTGCTTCGCAGAAAATAAAAAAGACGGATACAACATTAGAATTATCGTTATCACCAACTAAAGATATTTTAGCTTCTTTAGGTGCAATAAAGAAACATCAGTATTTGGTTGGTTTTGCATTAGAAACTAACAATGAGATAGAAAATGCAAAAGGCAAACTAAAAAGAAAAAATTTAGATGCTATTATTTTAAACTCTCTGCAAGATAAAGGTGCCGGTTTTGCTAAAGACACAAATAAAATCACTATTATTGATAAAGAATTTAATGAAAAATCGTTCAAACTAAAGTCTAAAGTAGCAGTTGCGAAAGACATTATGAATGAAATTGTAAATCGAATTAAGAAACAAGACAAATAGGTTAGTACAACTTGGATTGCCTAAAGTTCTTGTATCAAGACACTATAATATCTAAAATTGAAGATGCATAAATTAACATTACTTTTTATACTAGTATTCTCATTTTTTAGTCTGAATGCTCAAGAGTTAAACTGTCTGGTTACGGTAAATTCAGATCAAATTGCGGGCTCTAATAAACAAGTGTTTAATACTTTGCAACAATCATTAAATGAATATATTAATCAAACCAAGTGGACAAATAGAATAGTAAAGCCAGAAGAACGTGTTAATTGTGCAATGACAATTATTATAACTTCTAGAGATAATAATAACTTTACTGCAACGCTTCAAGTGCAATCTACAAGACCTGTTTATAATTCTAGTTATGCTTCACCAATATTGAATATTAAGGACAACGAATTCAATTTTAAATACAATGAGTTTGATCCTTTAATCTATAATAAAAATTCTTTTGACAGCAACTTGGTATCCTCTATTGTTTTTTATGCAAATATAATTTTAGGGATAGACGCAGATACCTTTTCTAAATACGGTGGAGAAACCGAATTAAAAGAAGCACAAAATGTAATGTTACAAGCGCAACAAAGTGGTCTTTCTTCTTGGCAAAACGTGGTAGGTAAACAAAATAGATATGCTTTAATAGATAACGTATTATCTCCAAAATTGAAGGTGTATCGAGACTTACTTTATAATTATCATAGAAAAGGATTTGATAACATTGTAAAATCTAAAGCTTCTGCCCAACAAACTATTGAAACAAGTTTATTAACTTTAGAGCGTATCTACAATAAAACAGTTGGTAATTATTTAATTAGATTGTTTTTTGATGCAAAAGCAGATGAAATTGTAAGCATGTATTCTGAAGATGCTAAGACTAGAAACAAAGACCGCTTAATACAATCTTTAAGAAAAATTTCTCCAAACAATAATTCTAAATGGAGAAAGTTAGATTAAATTCAACAAATTTCACTAATTTTAACTTCTAAAAATTAGTCAATTTGCTTACACAATTATCTATAAATAATTACGCATTAATCAATCACTTAAGTATTGATTTTTCCTCAGGTTTGTCAATTATTACAGGAGAAACAGGTGCTGGAAAATCTATTTTATTAGGTGCTTTAGGTCTAGTTTTAGGAAATAGAGCAGATTTATCTTCACTAAAAGACACGTCTACTAAATGTATTGTAGAAGCAAAAGTTGCCATTAGTAATTACAGTTTACAAGACTTTTTTATTTCAGTAGATTTAGACTATGAAGCTGAAACAATTATTAGAAGAGAAATTCTTCCTTCAGGTAAATCAAGGGCTTTTGTAAATGATACACCGGTTACTTTAAATGTTTTAAACGAGTTAAGATCAAAATTGATAGATGTGCATTCTCAGCATCAAACGATGCAACTGTCTGATGCAAGTTTTCAATTTGAAATTTTAGATGCATTGGCTAAAAATACAGATAGAATAGCTTCGTATAAAAGAGGTTTTATTCAATTAAGTTCTTTAAAAAAGGAATTATTGTCTCTAGAAACAGCGCAAAAAGAAGCAAATAAGCAATATGATTACAATTTACATTTGTTTACAGAGCTTGAAGATGCAAATATTAAAGAAGATGAACAATCAGGTTTAGAGGAAAAGTTAGAGAAGTTAAATAATATAGAAGACATAAAACTCAATTTATCTGAAAGCCTAGAGCTTTCTATACATGAAGAAATTGGGCTTCAAAACGTATTAAATACCTTAGAATTTAAAATTTCTAAAATAGCATCTTTTTCTAAAGAATACCAAGAATTAGCAGATAGAATTACCTCTATAAAAATAGAGATGGATGATATTGTTTCTGAGTTAGAAACTGCAAACGAAAATGTAGATTTTAATCCGAATGAAGTAGAAGAAATTAATGACAGGTTGCAATTGTTATATAATCTTCAAAAGAAACATTACGTAAACTCAAATCAGGAATTATTATTAGTTTTTGAGGAGTTATCTGATAAAGTAAGGCAGGTAGAGTCTGCAGAAGGAGAGCTAAATAATAAAAAAGAGCAAATTTTAGCAATCTCTGAAAAATTAGATGCAGTTGCAGAAAAAATATCAAAGGCAAGAACATCTGCAATCCCTAAATTAACCAAGCAATTAGAATTTTTGCTAACGGATTTAGGAATGGAAAATGCACGTTTTTCTATAAAAGCAACACTTACAAATACTTATTTTAATAATGGTAAAGACCATCTAGAATTTCTCTTTTCTGCCAATAAAGGTGGTAATTTTGGGGAGTTGAAAAAAGTTGCTTCTGGTGGCGAATTATCAAGAATCATGCTATCTGTAAAGAAAGTATTATCAGAAAACACGCAACTACCAACCATTATTTTTGATGAAATAGATACTGGAGTTTCTGGAGAGGTTTCTAATAAAATAGCAGCTATTATGGGACAAATGGGTAATAACATGCAGGTAATTGCAATTACTCATTTACCTCAAATTGCTGCAAAAGGTGGCAATCATTATAAGGTATATAAAGAAGAAATAAACGGAGTTACAACCACGAATTTAAAGCAATTATCTACCGAAGAACGTATTAAAGAAATTGCAGAAATGCTAAGTGGTAAAGATATTTCTGACTCAGCAATGATACATGCAAAAGAACTGTTGAGTTAGTTTTTTTACAAGAAATAAATAAGAGTAAGGCGAACAACAGCCAACAACTACAAAAAAAATAAATATATTGTACAACTTACTAAAGGGTAAAAAAGGAATTATATTTGGTGCATTAAACGAGCATTCTATTGCTTGGAAAACAGCTGAACGCGCACATGAAGAAGGTGCGGAGTTTGTTTTAACCAATGCCCCAGCTTCAATTAGAATGGGAACATTAGAAATTCTCGCAGCAAAAACGGGTTCTCAAATAATTTCGGCAGATGCAACTTCAATAGAAGACTTGGAGAATCTTGTAGAAAAAGCAATGGAGGTTTTAGGTGGTAAAATTGATTTTGTATTACATTCTATTGGTATGTCTGTAAATGTTAGAAAAGGAAAGTCGTATACAGACCCTAATTATGATTTCACAAAAAAGGGATGGGATGTTTCTGCGGTTTCTTTTCATAAAACTTTAAATATTCTATACAAGAAGAAAGCTATGAATGAATGGGGAAGTATCGTCGCGTTAAGCTATATGGCTGCGCAAAGAGTCTTTCCAGATTACAATGATATGGCAGATAATAAAGCCTATTTAGAGTCTGTTGCACGCAGTTTTGGCTACTTCTTTGGTAGAGATCATAAAGTACGCGTAAATACCATTTCTCAATCTCCAACACCAACTACTGCGGGTAGTGGAGTTAAAGGATTTGATGGTTTTATTGCATATTCAGAAAAAATGAGTCCTTTAGGGAATGCAACTGCTTTAGAATGTGCGAATTACACTATTTCTATGTTTTCAGACCTGACAAAGAAAGTAACCTTACAAAATTTATTTCATGATGGAGGGTTTTCTAATATGGGTGTAAGTGACGCTGTTATGGAAAAATTCTAATAGTGATATGTTAAATTTAGATGATTTAAATGTTTCAGAGTATCATAAAAGGTATTTTAAATAGAATTTTGAAGCATTAGCAAGCCTTAGTTTGGAATACTTCTTTAGTAGATATTGCAATGCACGCGAAAACACTATTTTCAGTCTCCAAAGTCAATAATAACTTGTATTAGAGTCAAAGTATTTTATAGTTTTATTGCATATTTTTATGCTATTTTTACAATTAAATTTAACACATGGGCTTTTTTAAGAAAATGGATACAGTATTTAAATCATCTGAAAGTTTTAGGTTGATGGAGAGAACAGAGGTTGATCTTAAAATTGAAGCAGACATTGTAGCATACGGAATTAAGAAATTTGCTGTATCAGATTATGGCGATTTATATTTAAAAATTGCCGAGTTAGGAGGGTTTATTATGCTTGAGACCATTATTGTGAGTGGTACGAATTTAAAAAGTAAAAAAGGAACTACACTTTCTTTTTTTAAAGAAAATCAAATACTAACACTTGAATCAGATGAACATATAATTGAATCTGATTTTTCTAATACTGTAAAAAAAGCGATTACTAAGATTGATTATAACATATCGGTCGAAGATGCAGAAGTTTTTACAGAAAAAAAATACGATTCAGTTTTATTTAAAATCAACGGACAGGAAATTAACTTTTCTGTTACATAACAAAGCCCGTGAAACCATTTTTTTCCATTATCATCCCTGTTTACAATCGTCCTGAAGAAATAGACGAATTATTAGTGAGTATAAGCGCTCAAGAATATGATGAACCCTTTGAAGTTTGCATTGTAGAAGATGGATCTTCTGAAAAAAGTGATTTGATTATAATAAATATACCTCAGAATTGTCTATTCAATATTTTGAGACAGAAAATACAGGTCCTGGATCAAGTAGAAATTATGGAATGACCAAAGCCACAGGAAATTACTTTATTATCTTAGATTCAGACGTAATCCTTCCTTATAACTATCTAGCAGAAATTACGAAACAACTAGAAAAAAAGTATACAGATGCTTTTGGAGGTCCGGATGCGGCACATCCTAGTTTTTCAGTATTACAAAAAGCTATCAATTATTCCATGACTTCTTTTTTAACTACTGGTGGCATTAGAGGGAATAAAAAAAGTGTTGGGAAATTTCAACCAAGAAGTTTTAATATGGGGCTTTCTCAAAAAGCTTTTGATATCACCAAAGGCTTTTCAAATATGAGAGCTGGTGAAGATATAGATTTAAGCTTTCGTTTATGGGATCAAGGTTTAGAAACTCAGCTTATAGATGCAGCGTATGTCTATCATAAACGCAGGAATTCTTTTTTAGGTTTCTTTCAACAGACTTTTGCATTTGGCACTGCAAGACCCAAACTCAATAAAAAATATCCAACCACCGCGAAACTTACCTATTGGTTTCCAAGTATTTTTATACTTGGTTTAGACCTTTCTATTTTACTCTCATTTTTTGGAGTTTATATCCCAATTCTGTTATATACTTTTTATTTCTTATTAATTGGTTTAGATGCTTTTTTGCGGAATAATTTTAATCCATTAGTTGGTTTTTTGAGCATCATAACCGCACTTACGCAGTTCTTAGGCTATGGGTTGGGTTTCTTAGAATCTATGTTTATCTCAAAAAAATAACTTAGGCTATCGTATCTAAAATATTTTTGATAGTGTCTATATCAGAAACTGTTTGCGGAGTATTTCCAAAATAAGAATGTGTGTTTTCTGAGATCTCTCTTGAAGCTGAAGAGTGAATCTCTGTAAATCTAGCATTTTTAAAAAGACTACTATTCATTTGATTTATGCCACTTCCAGGCATGATGATGAGTTTGTTTTGTGCTATCTGTTGAAGTTCAATTAATAATTCAATTCCATCTTCAGCTTTATCTTTTTGACCTGAGGTTAACAGTCTATCAACGCCTAGATTTATTAATTTAAGCAACGACTCTTTTGGTTTTGGCACCGCATCAAAAGCCCGGTGAAAGGTAAAAGACATGGGTTTAGAAAGTTCAATTAATTCTTTTGTTCTTTTAATATCTATAGTATTATTTGCATGTAATACTCCAGAAACAATTCCAGCACAACCTAAGTCTTTGCATTGTTGAATATCCTCTTTCATAATTTTAAATTCCGAATCAGAATACGTAAAATTTCCGCTTCTAGGACGAATTAATACATGAACAGGAATTGTTAATGCTGCCATGACTTTTTTAAGTAATCCGAAGGAAGGTGTGATGCCGCCAACGGATAACTCAGTACATAACTCTATTCTGTGAGCTCCAGCTTTTTGAGCATTCATTGCAGATTGATAGGAGTTGGCACAAATTTCTAAAATCATATTTATTTTATTGTGATTTCATCAATAAATGTCCATGGTTTGTTTCCAGTACCTTGCTTTCCTTCTGGGATAATTCCGTAACTAGGAATTGTAATCTTTAATTCGGTTGCTTTTAAATTTTTATCTTCTGGATAGAATTGTGAGATGTTTACACTAAAATCAACTAATAAAGAATCATTGTTTTCTGTTTTTTTGCTTGTTGAAATAGCTCTTCCATCTTCTAATTTTAATTGTAAATTAATTTCCTTTGGCGGATAAATCCATTGTCCGTTAGCATTAAAAAATCGGGTAGTAATGGTATTGATGTTTGTTGGTGCTTCAAATTCAATAGTAATCTCTACATCCTCCCCTGAAAAACCTAACCATTCTTTATCTCCATAACGTTTGTTGTTTCCTGAAATCCCGTTAATCAATGCTGTTTTTCCACCAGCATTGTATGCAGGATGTGGTTCTTTATCGATCGTAATTTTTGCACCAACTCCTTTATGTAAATTTATTTTCTGTTCAAAAATACTTCCTAAATTTTTATCATCTGAATCACGAATAATAGCTTTGATATTCATGAATGAATCCACAGCAATTGGATTTGAATATAATTTTGAAGGTTCTGTATCATCTATAGAATAGTAAATAGGGTAGGTTGAAGAGGTCGCATTTAATTGATAAGTTAAATTACCTTCTGTATTTTTTAATTCACCCTTTACGGAATACATATGATTGGCGTAATTTACATCTAATTGGTCTAATCTTTTTTGATACTGCTCTAATCTATTAATAAAATCTGTATAATTTTTATTTTCAGGAGAAGACCACAGCACTTCACTTAGTGCAACAACTCTAGGGAAAGCCATGTATTCTACCTGTTTTTCAGTTTGCATATATTCTGTCCATACATTTCCTTGTGCACCTAACACATATATGGCTTCTTGTTCATTGAGTTCTTCCGGTATCGGATCAAAAGCATATACTTTTTCTAAAGGAAGAAATCCACCAATGGCCAAAGGCTCATTTTCATTGTCTGACTGGTAATGGTCAAAATAACAGTGAGAACCAGGAGTTAAAATAACATCATGCCCTTCTTTAGCTGCTTGAATAGCTCCGCTAGTTCCTCGCCAAGACATTACAGTTGCATTAGGTGCCAAACCACCTTCTAAGATTTCATCCCAACCAATAATTTGTTTACCTTTTGAATTGATATATTTTTCCATTCTAGCAATAAAATAACTTTGCAATCCATGTTCGTCTTTTAGCCCCTCTTTTCTGATAAGTTTTTGGCAATAATCACAATTTTTCCAGTTGGTTTTTGGAGCCTCATCTCCACCTATATGAATATATTTTCCTGGAAATAAAGCCACAACTTCGTCTATTACATCTTCTAGAAATTTAAAGGTACTTTCTTTAGGGCAATATACTTCGTTAAAAACACCCCATTTTGTAGCTACTTCAATTTGTTTTCCGGAACATCCCAATTCTGAATAAGCAGCGATAGCAGCCTGAGAGTGACCTGGCATTTCAATTTCAGGAATGATAGTTATTTGCCTTTCTGAAGCATATTTTACCACATCTTTAATTTCTTCTTGAGTATAATATCCTCCATATTTTTTACCGTCAAATTGATGAGGTAGATTATTGTGATGACCAATTAATGTTTCATTTCTAAAAGCAGCTATTTCTTGGAGTTTTGGATATTTTTTAATTTCAATTCGCCAACCTTGATCTTCTGTTAGATGCCAATGAAAAGTATTCATTTTTAGCATTGCCATTAAATTAATGTATTTTTTAATAAAGTCTACAGAGAAAAAATGACGACCAACATCTAAATGCATTCCGCGATATTTAAATTGGGGAGCATCTTTAATTTCTAAACATTGAATAGCAATATGAGTTTCATTAAATGCTTTTGATTTTTCAAAATCAACAGGTAATAACTGTCTTAAAGATTGAAAAGCATAAAAAGCCCCTTTTTGGGATTTCGCGGAAATTAAAATTTTATCCTTAGTAATTTTTAATTGATATGCTTCATTATTAGAAATAGAGGCATCTATTTTAAATTGAATACTGTTTTTAGAAGACGTATTTAATTGAATATTACTCCCGTTTTCAACATAACTTTTAAAAAAATTAGCAACACTTTTTAAACTGTCATCATAGGTTAATTTTGTGGCACTACTTAATACAAAAACACCTTTTGTTATAACTTGTTCACTAGGAATAGGAATAATACTAGGAGCAGTATTTGCTTTTTTTTCTTTAAAACACGCTGTTAGTAGTGCAATTAAAGTCATGTATAATATAATTTGCGTTATTCGTCTAAAAGTGCTCATTTTCCGTTTAATTGATTATCGTTATCTTGCTAATTTAGACAAAATTTTATACTTATATAACTGATGAAAAAACATGCACTTACGTTACTTTTTTTAATCATTTTAGTTATTATTTCATGTACTGAAAAGACAGAGGTTTCTAATGCTCAAAAAGCTAAAAACCTAATTTCTTATGTAAATCCGTTTATTGGAACTGGTGGTCATGGTCATACATACCCGGGAGCTACCATGCCTTTTGGAATGATGCAACTTTCTCCAGATACTCGTTTAGATGGCTGGGATGGTTGTTCTGGTTATCATTATTCTGATAATGAAATCTATGGATTTTCACATACACATTTAAGTGGAACTGGTGTTTCTGATTATGGTGATATTTTATTAATGCCTACCAATAAGCAAGTTTTTAATAATGGAGCCGATGGAAAGGAAGGCTACAAAAGTAAATTTTCTCATACGAATGAAGTAGCGGAGCCAGGTTTTTATAAAGTGCATTTAGAGGATACAAATATTGATGTTGAGTTAACAGTATCTAAAAGGAGTGGAATACATAAATATAATTTTCCTACTGCGGATAATCAGTTTGTAATTTTAGATTTATTACACAGAGATAAAGTGTTAGATGCAAAAATTACTAAAATTTCAGATACAGAAATTGTTGGGTATCGCTTTTCTGAAGCTTGGGCAAGTGACCAACGTTTATTTTTTAGCATCAAAACGTCTCATTCTTTTAAAGATGTTTTGCAGTCGCCTTCAAAAAAAGGAATGAAAGGCGCACAGAAAATAGCACTGCATTTTAGTAACCCAAATAACGAACCTATATTTATTAAAATAGGAATTTCTGCAGTAGATATTGAAGGGGCAAAAAAGAATTTAGAAGCTGAAATAGGGAATCAAACTTTTGAGCAATTAAAGAAAACAGCCCAAAATTTTTGGGAACAGCAATTAGAAAAAATTGTTATTAAGGATAAAAATAAAGACAATAAAGTCAATTTTTATACTTCGCTGTATCACGTTTCTATTGCACCAAATTTATATCAAGATGTAGATGGAAGGTATCGAGGAATGGATATGAAAATTCACGAAACAAAAGATTTCGACTATTATACCGTATTCTCACTTTGGGACACTTATAGAGCTGCACATCCGCTATACACCATTATAGAACAAGAGAAAACTAACGATTTTATCAACACTTTTTTAGCAAAATATGAGGAAGGTGGCATCATGCCAATTTGGGATTTATCGGCAAATTATACCGGTTGTATGATCGGGTATCATGCGGTTCCTGTAATTGCAGATGCTTATTTAAAAGGAATTCGGAAGTACAATGTGGAAAAAGCTTTTAAAGCAATGAAACATTCTGCAACGAGAGATAAGTTAGGTTTGGACTCTTATAAGAATTTCGGATTTATTCCGGTTGAAAAAGAATCTGAATCGGTTTCTAAAACTTTAGAATATGCTTATGATGATTGGACTATTGCTCAAATGGCAAAAGATTTAGGGAAAGAAGAGGATTATAAAACCTATATAGAAAGAGCGCAATCGTATAAAAATGTTTTCGATCCTAATAGCCAATTTATGAGAGGAAGGTTCAGAAATACTTGGTTTGCACCGTTTGATCCGTATGAAGTGAATTTTAACTATACAGAAGCAAATTCTTGGCAATACAGTTTTTATGTTCCGCAAGATATTTCAGGATTTATAAGGTTGTTAGGAGGTAAGCAACATTTAGAAAATCAGTTAGATAATTTGTTTTCTGCAGAAGACAAAACTTCAGGTAGTCATCAAGTAGATATTACAGGTTTAATTGGGCAATATGCGCACGGAAATGAACCGAGTCATCACATGGCATATTTGTATAACTTTATAAATAAACCCTGTAAGACGCAAGAGAAAGTACGTCAAATATTAACAGAATTGTATACAAATACGCCAGACGGAATTTCAGGAAACGAAGATTGCGGACAAATGAGTGCTTGGTATATATTTTCTTCTTTAGGATTTTATCCGGTGACACCTGGTTCAAATCAATACATCATTGGTGCGCCGTTATTTGAGAAAGCTACTATCAATCTAGAAAATGGAAAATCGTTTACTGTTCAAGCGAATAATCAATCCGAAGAGAATAAATACATACAATCTGTAAAATTGAATGGTGAAAATTATGCGTTTTCATTTATCAATCATACAGATATTATAAACGGAGGTAGTTTGGTTTTTGAGATGACGGATACGCAAACAAACTGGGGAGCGGCAGATAAAAATATTCCTAAGACTTCTATTGATGAGCACTTAATAGTTGCTGCTCCATTTATTTCAAAAGGAAAAATTGCATTTAAAGGAAGTACAGAAGTGAGTTTAGGAAACGCAGATGAAGAGGCAAGTATTTATTACTCTTTGGGTGTTGATTTTCAGAAATATAAACAATCTTTTATCATTTCAGAAAAAGCAAGTTTAAGAGTATATGCTGAGAAAAATAATAAAAAAAGTACAGTTATTAAAACAGATTTCTATAAGATAGACCCGAACTTAAAAATTGGTTTGCAGACAAAATACGCAAATCAGTACAACGCTGGCGGAGACAATGCGCTAATTGATGGTGTCTTGGGAGCAGAAGATTTTAGAACCGGTACTTGGCAAGGATATTTTGATGTAGATTTAAATGCAACTGTAGATCTAGGTAAAGAAACTTTAATATATAACTTAAAAGTATCCTTTTTAAAGGATCAAAGAAGTTGGATTTTTCTTCCAAAAGAAGTTGATATATTTACTTCTTTAGATGGGTTAAATTTTAGAAAAGAGTCAAATTGGAAATTTAAAATTCCGAAAAATACTGATGAAGTAAAAGTTGAAACTGTTCATATATCAAAATTGGGTATAGCAAGGTTTATAAAAGTAATTGCAAAAAAAACAGGTAAATTACCGGAATGGCATTTAGGTTTTAAACACAATGGAAGAACTTGGTTGTTTATTGATGAGATTCAAATAAATTAAAAATGGATGTCATTGCTAGGGATGAAACTTTTTTTTTAATTCAAAATTACTTCATTCCTTTTAATAATAATAAAATATGAAAAGAAGAAACTTTATTAAAAAAGCATCTGTTACTGGTTTAGGTTTGGTTGCTGTTTCATCAGCCTTTACGAGTTGTGATGAAACATTAGAAAAAAAAGAAGCATCCATAGTAACGTCAAAACCTACCACACCATTAGTAATTGCAACTTGGGACACGCCTTTGGCAGTTGAAACCGCTGCAAAAGTTTTACAAAATGGAGGTTCGGCATTAGATGCTGTAGAACAGGGTTGTAGAATTGAAGAAGCAAATGAAGAAGGGCAGTCTGTTGGCAAAGGAGGATTACCAGATAGAGAGGGAGACGTAACCTTAGACGCCTGTATCATGAATGATAAAGGTGATTATGGGGCTGTTTTAGGTGTTAAGAATATTATGCACGTAATTTCTGTAGCAAGAAAAGTAATGGAAGACACGCCTCATGTAATGCTAGTGGCAGAAGGAGCAGAAAAATTTGCCGTTTCTAACGGGTTTAAAAGAGAAAATTTACTAACAGCAGCTGCTAAAAAAGCTTGGGAAGCGTGGAAGATAAAATCAGAATATAAGCCAATTATCAATATAGAAAATCACGATACGATTGGGATGCTGGCAATTGATAAAAATGGAAATATTTCGGGTGCTTGTACTACAAGTGGATTGGCTTATAAAATGGCAGGTAGAGTAGGAGACTCACCTATTATTGGTGGTGGTTTGTTTGTAGACAATGAAATTGGTGGCGCATCAGCAACTGGTTTAGGTGAAGAAGTTTTAAAAACGGTAGGAAGTTTTTTAATCGTTGAATTAATGCGTCAAGGGAAATCTCCACAAGAAGCCTGCGAAATCGCAATTGGTAGAATTGTAAACAAGCCCGGTAAAGATTTTAAGAACTTTCAAGTGGGGTATATCGCGGTAAATAAACAAGGAGAAACAGGTGCATATTCAATTCACGAATGGTTTAGTTACAACCTATTTAAAGACGGAGATAATAAAAATATTAAATCAGACTATTTTAACAAAGTATAATTCTTATAAGGCTTTTAGTGAATAAATTCTGTTACAATCTGTCTCTTATACACATCTCCGAGCCCACGAGACCTCTCTACATCTCG
>CAJXTJ010000020.1 GCA_913061165.1 uncultured Polaribacter sp. | reverse complement strand
AGGAGTCGTCGGCAGCGTCAGATGTGTATAAGAGACAGACAATAAATTATCTATAATAAACTTAAAATATTCAATGAAAAACATCTATTCAAGTAATTTCAATGTTCTTTGCACAGTATTCTTATTACTTACCTTTTTAGGAGTGCAAGATGTAAATGCACAATTTTGGAAAAACAAAAAAAAGGAAACTACAACTACTAAAAAAAAGCCTTTAAAAAAGAAAGAAAAATCAATTAAAGATTTAACAAAAAGTAGCAAAAAAATTGAAGGTTTATTTACTATTTATCAAGACACGATAACCGGTTCGGTAAAACTTTTGGTAAAAGAAGATCAATTAAACAAAGATTTTATATACTTCTCTCAAATTGCTGATGGTGTAACTGAGGCAGGCGCATTTAGAGGAGCTTTTAAAGGTAATTCTGTATTTCAAGTAAAAAAATACTTTAATAAGCTAGAATTTATAAGGCCTAACACTTCTTTCTATTTTAATGAAAATAGTGCCTTATCTAAATCTTCTGAAGCAAACATAAGCGATGCTGTAATGGCGACGGGAAAAATAGTAGCTTTAGATGCAAAAAATGGTGAATATTTAATAGATGCTGATAGATTATTTTTATCGGAAACATTTACAAGAATTAAAGGTCCTAAAAGGCCAGGAAGGTCGCCTTTAGCATTTAGTTTGGGGAATTTTGATAAAAAAAAGTCGAAAATAAATGAGATTAAAAATTACCCTGAAAACACCAATATAAAAACTCTATATGTGTACAGTAATCCCTCTGTTTTAAATGGTGGTTCTGCTGCTGTTGCAGATGGGAGAAATGTTTCTATTAAAGTTTTTCATACGTTTATGAATATGCCAAAAGATGACTATTCACCAAGAATGGATGATGCAAGAGTTGGTTATTTCTTAACAGAAACGAATGATATGACAGCAACAAGCACTGTAAATTATAGAGATATGATTCATAGATGGAAGTTGGTTAAAAAAAACCCAGAGGCTGCTATATCAGAACCGGTAACTCCAATTACTTGGTGGATAGAAAACACAACTCCTCTAGAATGGAGAGCAACAATTAAAGAAGGGGTTTTAGCTTGGAATGTAGCTTTTGAAAAAGCCGGATTTAAAAATGCAATGGCTGTAAAAGTACAACCAGATAACGCAGATTGGGATGCAGGAGATGTGCGTTATAATGTTTTACGTTGGACATCTTCTCCAAATCCTCCTTTTGGTGGTTATGGTCCAAGTTTTGTAAACCCAAGAACTGGTGAAATTTTAGGTGCAGACATTATGCTAGAGTTTGTGCATTTTACAAATAGAGTTTTTGCAGACAAATTATATAATGATGCAACTACTAATATGGAGTTAGAAACTTCAGAAGAGTTAGAGGTTACAAAGTTCTTTAAAAAGCAAAATCTTAATTATTGTTCTATGGGACATGTAATGCATAATAATATGCAACTAGGGTCTGCTGTTTTACAAGCAACTGGTGCTTCTGATTTAGATATGGAAGCTCTTAAGAAAGAGGGGATGAAATCTTTAATTATGCACGAAGTTGGGCACACATTAGGGTTAAATCATAATATGAAAGCGAGTCAATTATTCTCGCCTGAACAATTAGCAGATGCAGACTTTATTAAAGGAAAAGCCTTAACAGGTTCTGTAATGGATTATGCAGGAATAAATATTACAAATGACAGAAGTAAACAAGGACAATATGCTGATATGTCAGTTGGCCCTTATGATATTTGGGCTGTACAGTTTGGATATCAAGATTTTAAAGACGATTCAGAAATGAGTGTTTTATTAAATAAATCTACAAAACCAGAATTAATTTTTGGTAATGATGCTGATGATATGCGTTCTCCAGGTAAAGCAATTGATCCAAGAGTTATGATTGGTGATTTATCTAATGACCAAATCACTTATTCAATTAATAGATTTGAGTTGGTAAATTCAATGATGAAAAACTTAAAAACTCAGTTTACTACAAAAGGTGAAACTTATGAGGATTTAAGAAGAGCATATTATACATTACATAATCAATCAGCAGTAGCAGGGGGCGTAATTTCTAGATTTATTGGCGGCGTTTATGTAGATAGGTCTACTTTTGGTCAAGAAGGGGGCACACAGCCTTATACACCTGTAAGTTTATCAGACCAAAAAAGGGCAATGGAAGCTATGAAGAAATATATTTTTGCTCCAGACGCCTTTAACACACCTAAAGATGTTTACAATTTTTTAGCAAAACAAAGAAGAGGGTTTAATTTCTTTGGTGGTTCAGAAGACCCAAAAATTCATGAGCAAGTTTTAGGTTATCAGACAAAGGTTTTAGCTCATCTAATGCATCCAAATACTTTACAAAGGATTTCTAATTCTGAATTGTATGGTAATGATTATAAATTATCCTCTTTTATGTCAGATATTAATAACATAATGTTTAAACCTGATGTTTATGGAAGTATAAATTCTTTTCGTCAAAATTTACAGGCGGTGTATACAAAAAGGTTAATTAGCATGATATCTGGTAAAGCTAGCAGTAGGTATACAGTTGCTGCAAAATCTATGGCTATTTATAATTTAAAAAATATAAAAATTTGGGTGAGTAATGGTAAAGGTGACATAGCTACAAAAGCACATAAAAATCATTTAAAAATATTAATTGCGAATGCCATGAAAGAGATTAAATAATAAATATTATTTATACAAACTATAATCTTTTGAATCGTGCTTTTTTTATCTTTACCAAATGGCGAAAATATTAGTTACTGGTGGAACAGGTTTGGTAGGTAGAAGGTTAACAGCATTGTTGACTGAAAAAAATCATGAGGTTAGAATTTTAAGTAGAAACCCTAAAAATAAAAATGAATTTAAATGGGATTTTTCTAAAGGTTCCCTAGATGACAAAGCCATCGAAAATATCGATTATATTATTCATTTGGCTGGGGCAGGAATTGCTGAAAAACGTTGGACAAAAGAAAGAAAAGAAGTTATTGTAAATAGCAGAGTGGCAACTGCTAATCTAATATTTGACAAAATTAAATCGCAAAATATTCCTTTAAAAGGATTTATTTCTGCGTCTGGCAGTAATTACTATGGTGCACAAACCACTGCTAAAGTTTTTAAGGAGTCAGACGCTGTAGGTACTGATTTTTTAGGGCAAGTTTGTCTAAAATGGGAGGCAGCAGCCAATCAGTTTAAAGACTTGAATATTCCAGTAACTATTTTAAGAACTGGTGTTGTTCTGTCTAAAACAGGAGGTGCTCTAGAAAAAATGAGAACACCGATTGTTTCCCCTTTAGGTTCAGGAAATCAATATTTGGCATGGATTCATATAGATGACTTGTGTAACCTCTATATAAAGGCGGTTGAAGAGGATTTTGAAGGGGTTTACAATACGGTTTCTCCAGAATCCCACACTAATAGGACTTTTTCTAAAACATTGGCTAAAGCCATTAAAAGGCCTTATTTACCAATTGCAGTTCCTGGTTTTTTGTTGAAATTGGTGTTTGGAGAATTGGCAATTATTCTTTTAGAAGGCAGCCGGTTGTCTTCAGGTAAAATAGAAAAAAAAGGATTTGTATTTAAGTATATAGAATTAAAAAGAGCTTTAGAGAGTTTGTAATATCAAAAAATTGATAAATAAAAATTGAAAAGATGAAAATGAAAAAAGTAGTATTATTCACTTTATTAATAGCATCAAGTGTTATTTTTTCTCAAAACAAATTAAAGTTTCATTTTACAATTGATGCAAATCAGCAAGAAACTGTAATTAAAATAGTGGCGAAAGATTTCGGAAAATACAAAGAGTTCAAAAAAAAGCAAGTACTCTGGCAAGAGAAAGCTAAAAATTTTGAATACAAGATTTTAGTAAAGAAAAGGAAAGTTACCTTTTTTTACAAAGGCAATGATACATTGGTTGAAAATAGAATTAGGGCTTCCTATTTAAAAGTTAAAAAAATACTGTAGTTATTGAACCCAATAATTTCCCATTTTTAGATAGGGAGGTGGTTTCTCTCTTTACAGATTTTTTTAAAATAATTAGCAAATAAAAAGGGACACACTTTAGCGGTGTATCCCTTTTTTATTTTTTATAAAATAATTATTACTTACAAATTAAAAATTAAAATTTTGTAGAAATATTTAAAGCAACATCGCTCCAAGTTTTAGATATTCCGTCTGCGCCTGTATGCAAAATCTCACAAACTTTATTTAAGGAAGCTAAAGCGTCTAATGCATCCCAATTGGTAATGTCCATAGTAGCATTCATTGCAAAAGTATTGTCGGTAATGGTATATTTAAAAGGCACCTTTTCAGAAATACCATTCATTTTGATAATTGCAGCTCCAATAGAATCATTTTCAATCGTTAATTTGCCTGAAAGTAATTTAGTGTCACTCATTACCCCGAAGAAAAATTTCTGAATTTTATAGTCTCTACTTGAATCTTTTGTAAAAAGACTCTTTACTGGAATTGAAAATTCAGCATTATGTATTGCTTCTTTAATTGTGTTTCCAAAACCACCAGAAGTAATATCTACATGTCTAAATTGACCACCAACACCTTTTTTTTCCGTAAACTTATAGGCTGTAAAGTTAATTTCGCTTGCTGCTTTTTTTATTGAAAAAGAAGCGTTTTGTTTAGCGTCAGATACTGTTGTTTCTTTTTTGTCAGATTTACAAGAAGTAAAACTTGCACCTAAACTAATTGTTAATAATATTAAAAATAATTTTTTCATAATTTTTTATTTTTTACTATTTAATAGAGATTTTGCTAATTTGATATACTCTTGTTTCGCGTCGTTAGAAGACATATCTTTTATTTGCATCCATGCATTTACTTTAAATGCATTTCTAACATCTAATTTTTCGTAATGGGGAGAGTTACTTCCAAAATTAGCGTGTTTATTATACGCATAAAGCTTTAGCATAACATCTGGTGCTACAGCTTCCTTTAGTTTTGAAATTTCAATAAAGGCTTCTTTAAACGCTATGTCCAAATCAGAATCCATATTTATTTTTTTGCAACTACTTGTGTCCCTCCTTTTACTACATCCCCAAGTTTTATGGTTAGTTCTGTACCAATTGGTAGATATAAATCTACTCTAGATCCAAATTTAATAAAGCCTGCGTCTGCCCCTTGAATTACTTCTGTACCTTCTTCAGCATAATTTACAATTCTTTTGGCTAAGGCGCCTGCAATTTGTCGGTATAACACTTCGCCAAAGACTTTATTATCTAAAACGATTGTTGTTCTTTCATTTTCTGTAGATGCTTTAGGGTGCCAAGCAACTAAATATTTTCCAGGGTGGTATTTACTATATTTTACTACACCGCTCATTGCATATCTTGTAACGTGCACATTAATTGGAGACATGAATATAGAAACCTGTAATCTTTTATCTTTAAAATATTCTGGTTCTTCAACTTCTTCAATAACCACCACTTTACCATCTACTGGAGCAATAATAGCGTTTTCATTTAAATTTGTATCCCTTTTCGGATTTCTAAAAAATTGCAATACAATAAATAAGAAAGCTAAAATTATTATTTGAATTGCTTTTACAACCCAAATAATTTGAATAAATTTTTCTGCTAATAATATCCCTGTAATAGATAAAATAAAAGCAATAACAATAATCTTATACCCTTCTTTGTGAAAACGAATCATATTTAAATAATAAAATTAATATACAAATATACAAACGGAGCAGCAAATAACAAGCTATCTAACCTATCTAAAATACCTCCGTGCCCTGGCATTATCGTGCCACTATCTTTTATGTTTGCTTGTCTTTTTAATTTAGATTCTACCAAATCTCCAATAGTACCAATAATAGATATAATTGCTGCGATGATAAACCAATTAGTCAAAGAAAAGTTTGTTGAGTTTAAACTACTAATACTAATAATGTATGCCGTTACTAGCGCGCAAATAAAGCCACCAATAAATCCTTCAATAGTTTTTTTAGGCGAAACAGAAACAAATAATTTTCTTTTGCCAAAGTTTTTTCCAACGATAAAAGCAAAACTATCATTCACCCAAATAAGAACCAATACAGAGATCATTAAATAAGGTGTGTAATTTTGATCGTGAAATGGTAATAAAATTAAAAAGCAAAATGAGAAAATTAAATATCTAATTGTTAAACCTAATTTCTCTCTCTCGGTAGTATATATAATTTCTTTTTTTCTAAAAAGTTGAAATATAAGGTAGCATGAAGAGAGTATATTTATACCTAATATAAGTGAGATTGCATAACTATTAGGTCTTTTGAGCATTAAAAATAAGGTAAGTCCAAATAAGATATAGGTAATTGCACTTTTAAAGTTTGTCATTTTAGAAAGTTCCCAAATGGCAACGATTCCAAAGAGAGAGATAAGTATAACGTAAGACGTTTCTGAGAAAAGAATTGCAGTTAAAAAAAATAAAACAAAAATAATTCCAGAAAAACTCCTTTTTAAAAGGTTGCTCATATTATAAATCTTCTAATAAAAGTAAATATAAGTTTTTTGTACTACTGTTTCCAAAATTCAAGGAAGTATCATCTTCTTTATTAATTTCAAAGTCTTTTACAGCTGAAATATTAGTAGGTAGTGCATTCTTACAATTGGTCTTTATGCCGGTTAAGCCTTCACCTGTATTTTGAACTAATTGACTTGTTGTTGCGAAAACAATAAAGTTTTCAGAAAATTCTGATAGCTTAGTACTTTTTAATTGATTTGAAGAAAATAAAATATTTCCACGATCTGCAATTAAATGCTCGCAAGTGGTAAAGAAAGGAATTGATTTTTTATGGTTTTGATCTATGTATATTTCTTTTTCGTTTAAAAAAGTAATTAATTTAGGATTCGTAACCAATAAGCTTTTCCAGTTATTTTCTAATAAAATGTTTTTAACGTTTTCAAAAATCTCATCTTTTTCCAAGCAGTAAAGAAATTTACCGCCTTTCTTTATGAAATTATGCACAAATAAATCATCTAAAGATAAATCAACTTCTTGTTTTTGAATTTCTTTATCTTCTTTATTAGATATGTTAAATAGTTTCTTTAAATATTTCATTAATTGTGGAATGTTAAATTATTCCTCAGTATCTTTTTCTACTGAAGAAACCTTTACTTCTTCTTCAATTTTTTCTTCAACTTTTTCTTCAACTTCATCAAAAGGTCTTTTTCCAAAAATTTTTTCTAAGTCGTCTTTAAATATAACCTCTTTCTCTAAAAGTAGTTTTGCTAGTATTGTTAACTTCTCTTTATTATTATCTAGTAAGTCAATAGCTCTTGCATATTGTGCTTCAATCATACTAGAAATTTCTGTATCAATTGTTTTCGCAGTATCATCACTGTAAGGCTTTACAAAAGAATCATTTCCAGAGGAATCATAATACGTTATGTTTCCAACTTTTTCGTTTAAACCATATACTGTAACCATAGCTCTTGCTTGTTTGGTTACTTTTTCTAAATCACTTAATGCACCTGTAGAAATTTTATTAAAAATTACTTTTTCTGCAGCTCTACCACCTAAAGTAGCGCACATTTCGTCTAACATTTGTTCTGTTTGCACAATTAACCTTTCTGCGGGTAAATACCATGCAGCGCCTAAAGATTGCCCTCTTGGCACAATTGTTACTTTTACCAAAGGTGCAGCATGTTCTAGCATCCAACTTACCGTTGCATGACCTGCTTCATGAAAAGCAATAACTTCTTTTTCTTTTGGTGTAATTACTTTATTTTTCTTTTCTAAACCACCCACAATTCTATCTACAGCATCTAGGAAATCTTGATGGTGAATTGCTTTTTTACCGTGTCTAGCAGCAATTAGGGCAGCTTCATTACACATATTGGCAATATCTGCTCCAGAAAAACCAGGAGTTTGTTGCGCTAAGAATTCAATTTTAACATCTTCTGCTAATTTTAAAGGCTTGATATGTACTTCGAAAATTTCTTTTCTTTCGTTGATGTTTGGCAAATCAACATAAATCTGTCTATCAAAACGTCCAGCACGCAATAGTGCGCTATCTAAAACATCTGCTCTATTGGTTGCAGCAATTACAATTACATTTGTATCTGTGCCAAAACCATCCATTTCTGTTAATAATTGATTTAACGTATTTTCACGCTCATCATTACCACCAGTCATACTATTTTTTCCACGAGCTCTACCCACAGCATCAATCTCATCAATAAAAATTATTGAAGGCGATTTCTGTGCAGCTTGTTTAAATAAATCTCTAACCCTAGAAGCACCAACACCTACAAACATTTCTACAAAATCTGATCCAGATAGAGAGAAAAAAGGAACATCTGCTTCACCAGCAACTGCTTTCGCTAATAATGTTTTACCGGTTCCTGGAGGGCCTACTAATAGCGCACCTTTAGGAATTTTACCACCTAAAGAGGTATATTTTTCTGGGTTTTTTAAGAAATCTACTATTTCTTGTACCTCTTCTTTTGCACCTTCTAAACCCGCAACATTAGCAAAAGTTGTTTTTACTTTCGTGTCTTTGTCAAATAACTTCGCTTTCGATTTACCTATGTTGAAAATTTGACCTCCACCACCAGCTCCAGATCCACCACCAGACATTCTTTTCATAAAGAACAACCACACACCGATTAAGATGATAAAAGGTAAGAAACCTATAAAAGTATCTACCATACTAGTTCTGCTTTCGTTTTTTAAATCGAAGGTTAGGTCAGTTTCTTTTTTAGCTTTTGCTAAATCATTTTCAAAATTTTGTAAATCACCAAAATTATATTCGTACAAAGAAGCACCTTTTCTATAAAAAGTAGAATTTACTAATTTTTGATATTTAGATTTCTTCATCGCTTCTTCTTTGATGAAGATTTGAGCAACATTATTGTTTACTACAATAATTTTAGAAATATCATTATCTCTTAAAACTTCACTAAATTCATTTTTAGAAATACTTTGCGTTGCTAAATCACCACTACTAAAAAACTGAAATCCAATTAAAAGTAGTATTACCGCACCATAAATCCAATAAGAATTCATCTTGAATTTAGGCTCATTTTTATTATTTTCTTTTTTATTTTCGCTCATTTTATTAATCTAAAATTTTAAGAAGGTGTAATCTCTGTAATTTTGGCATCTCCCCAAAGACTTTCTATATCGTAGAAATCTCTAATTTGTTTCTGAAAAACATGCACTGCAACGTTTACATAATCCATTAAAATCCATTCAGCATTGTTTTCACCTTCAATATGCCAAGGCTTGTCTTTCACTTGCTTACTTACTGTTTTTTGAATAGAACCAGAAATTGCTTTTACTTGTGTGTTTGAATTACCAGAGCAGATTATAAAATAATCACATACGGTATTCTCTATATCTCGTAAGTCTAATAGCTGAATATTTTCTCCTTTAACCTCTTCAATACCTTGAATTATTACAGAGATTAAATCGTCTGTGCTTACTTGCTTTTTGATCATTAATTTATTTCTAATTTAAATGCAAAGTTATTATATTTTTGCGAGTATTTTGTTTATTATTGAACTACTTTACACAATCTTTAACACTTGAAAATAATCAAACTTAGTGCCATCGATTCTACCAATTCTTTTTTAAAGGAAATGGCAACTAATTCGGTAGTAGAAAATTTCACAGTTGTTGTAACAGAGAATCAAATTAAAGGAAGAGGTCAACAAGGAAGTACTTGGGAGTCAGAGGTTGGTAAGAACTTGATTTTTAGTGTTTTTGTAACTTTTAAGTCCTTAAGTATTTTAGATAAAAAGTATTTAAATTATGCGGTTTCTTTAGCTGTTTTTGAGGTCTTAAAACAAGAAAATATTCCTAGAATTACTATTAAATGGCCGAACGACATTCTGTCAGCAAATAAAAAAATTGGAGGTATTTTAATAGAAAACAGTTTAAAAGGGACAAAAATTTCTTCTGCTGTAATTGGAATTGGATTAAATGTAAATCAAACTAGCTTTTCTAGTTCTTTAGAAAAAGCCAGCTCTTTAAAATTAAGTAGCAATAGAACATTCGATTTAGAACAACTTTTAATCGGTATGGTTGTTAGTTTAAAATCAAAAATTACACTTTTAAATGCAAAGGCTTTCGAAAGTATAGAAACCAGTTATTTAAAGGTGTTGTATAAAAAAAACATTCCAACGATGTTTAAAGATAGCAATGATGTTTTATTTATGGGAATTATTCGTGGAATTTCTAAAGACGGAAAACTTCAAGTAGAATTGGAAGATGAGACGTTGAGAGAATTCGGAATTAAAGAAATTTCTTTTCTTTAGATTTTCTTTAGATTTTCAGTTAATGTATCAACAAAAGTTGTCAATGGCTTCTTAATCATCATGGCCATCATTGCGTTAAATTCACCTACAAAGCTAAGTTGCACTTCACTTTTATTTTCCTCTAGTTCGGTAATGTCTGCTGCTAATGTAAATGGTAATTTGCTGCTTGCTGCACCCAAAGTAATATTAGAAAAAGGTGTTTTTTCTTTTAGCACCAATCTAATTTCTGGCATACCTGGCAAACCAAATAAGAAAGAATCTCCATCAACTTCAAATTTATTGATGTTTTCGGGCATAATTTTTCCAAAGTTATTTAAATCACTAAAAAAGTGAAATAACGTTTCTTGAGATTTTTCTAAAATCACTTTATTACCTTCAATATTCATATCAAATCTATTTTATTGTTTCCAAGTACTTGGTTCTCTTCTCCACTCATGTAATGTGCTCAATTCTTTTTCAGAAATATAGCTGCTTTCTAAAGCTTGCTCCAATAAATTATCATAATTACTTAAAGTAATTAAATCTATGTTTTTCTCTTTAAAGTTTTCTGCAGCAACCTCAAAACCATAAGTAAAGATAGCAACCATTCCTTTTACCACAGCACCAGCCTCTTTCAAAGCGGCTACCGCATTTAAACTGCTATTCCCTGTGCTTATTAAATCTTCAATAACTACCACATTTTGTCCGCTTTCTAAATGCCCTTCAATTTGGTTTTTTCTACCATGACTTTTAGGTTCTGGTCTCACATAAATAAAAGGCACTCCCAATTCTTGGGCAACCAAAATACCAATAGCAATGGCACCGGTAGCAACACCAGCAATTACGTCTGGTTTGCCATACTCTTTTTCTACAATTTTTGCAATTTCTTCTTTTAAGAAAACACGAACTGGAGGATAAGAAAGCGTTACTCTATTGTCGCAATAGATTGGCGATTTCCAACCTGATGCCCACGTAAATGGGTCACTAGGATTTAGTTTTATTGCCTTTACTTTCAGTAAAAGTTCAGCTGTTTTTTTTGCCGTATCTTTGTTTAAAATCATAATGCAAATGTATGTAGTTTTTGTAAATGATAAACCAATTTTTTTAACATCTTCTCAAATAAAAGAGAATAACTATCCTGTCTACCTATTGAAGGATTTTGTTACTGAAGAAATTATACATAAACTTAAAGACAAGAAATTAAAAGGTATTAATTTATATACACCTGATTTAGAACAAGGTTGGCAAGAATTCTTAAGTACTTTTGATGTTGTTTCTGCAGCAGGTGGTCTTGTTTTAAATCTAAAAAAAGAAATTTTATTTATCTACAGGTCTTATAAATGGGACTTGCCAAAAGGTAGAATAGAAAAAGGAGAAACAGTAAAAGAAACCGCTATAAGAGAAGTAGAAGAGGAGTGTGGTATCTTTAATTTAAAGTTGATAAAACCTTTATTAACAACGTATCATGTGTATTTTCAAAACGGAATGAAATTAAAAGAAACGTTTTGGTTTTTAATGACTTCAGACTATACAGGCGAACTAACGCCGCAATTAGATGAAGGAATTACTGAAGTTGTTTTTAAAAATGAAGCTGCAATTACAAAAGCACTTCAAAATTCATACAAAAATATTAATTTGGTGTATGATACTTTCCTGAAAATGTGATATTCTCGAAAAACCGGCTATCTTTGCCAGCTTCTAAAAAGGCATAAATAACATGACTGAATTTATAAAAAAGATAACACCGAATGCTAAAGACGATGTATTAGCAGGAATTACGGTTTCATTAGCAATGATTCCAGAGGTTGTTGCATTTGCCTTTGTGGCGCAAATAGATCCTTTAGTGGCGCTTTCTGGTGCTTTTATTATTGGTTTAATTACGGCTGTTTTTGGAGGTAGACCCGGTTTAATCTCTGGTGCAGCTGGGGCAGTTGCCGTTATTTTTGTGTCTATGATTGCAGAAGGGCACACCAAAGGAATGCTGTTTGATACGCCAATAGACAATATGGGATATTTTTATCTGTTAGCCTGTGTCATCTTAATGGGTGTTATTCAAGTATTGGCAGGAGTTTTAAAAATAGGGAAATTTGTACGTTTAATTCCGCATTCTGTAATGATGGGATTTGTAAACGGATTGGCAATTGTTATTTTTTGGGCACAAGTAAAAATGTTTTCTCATAAAACACTAGAAGTTTCTGCTGAAGGTGTGAAAAACTACGTGAGTACTTTTATGCAAGGTACAGAGCTCTATATTATGTTGGGCTTGGTTGCCTTAACAATGGCCGTTATTTGGTTGTTGCCAAAAATTACTAAAAAAATACCAGCAGCTTTAACCGCTATTTTAATAACTACATTTATTGTTATTTTTACAGGAATGGACGTTTCTACCGTTGGTTCTTATATTATAGAAGGTGGCGGAACCGGTTTAAAAGGAGAATTTCCAACACCAAACACAGATCTTTGGCAAAACCTACCTATTAATTTAGATACATTTATGTTTATTTTGCCCTTTGCATTTTTAGCAGCTTCTGTGGGTTTAATAGAGTCTCTAATGACCATGAACTTGGTAGATGAATTAACAGAAACAAGAGGTAACGGAAACAAAGAATGTGTTGCACAAGGCGCAGGAAATATTTTAAGTGGTCTTTTTGGCGGAACGGGTGGTTGTGGTATGATTGGGCAAACGGTAATTAATATCAATGCTGGTGGTCGTGGTCGTCTGTCGGGTATTATGATGGCATTAACCTTACTTACCTTTATTCTGTTTACAGATAAATTAATAGAACAAGTACCAATTGCAGCTTTAATAGGCGTTATGTTTATGATGGTAATTGAAACTTTTGCATGGTCTAGTTTTAGAATTTTAAAGAAAATACCAAAGTCAGATGCCTTTGTATTGATCACCGTTTCTGCAGTAACCGTAGTTTTCGATTTGGCAATTGCCGTATTTGTAGGAGTTATTATTTCTGCTTTGGCTTTTGCATGGGAAAATGCAAAGAAGATTAGAGCTAGAAAACGTTTTAAAGAAGATGGTACCAAGGTGTATGAAATCTGGGGTCCTTTGTTCTTTGGAAGTATAACCGCCTTTAACGAAAAGTTCGATGTAAAAACAGATCCAGAAATGGTAGAAATAGACTTTGTAGAAGCACGTATTTCAGACCATTCTGCCATAGAAGCTATTTTTGCTCTGGTAGAGAAATACCAGGCAGCTGGTAAAAAGGTAATATTAAAACATTTAAGTGAAGATTGTAAAGTCTTGCTGTATAAAGCGTCTCCTATTTTTGAAGGCGTTATCGAAGAAGGAATTGATGATCCTAGATATCACTTGGCTGCAAATCCTGAGAAGTTTCCAAAACCTTTGGGGGAATATAAGTTTTAGGGGAAATATATTAAATAAAATAGATAAAAAAGTTCAACCAATACTAGTTGAACTTTTTTTTAGTTTTAAACTAAACCATCCCCAAATCCATCAAAGGCAAACTTCTCACCCGCTCACCAGTAGCATTAAAAATAGCATTGCAAATTGCAGGTGCAATTACAGGAACACCCGGTTCGCCAACACCTGTTGGAGGTTCGTGCATGGCATCAACAATATGAATATGAATTTTTGGTGCATCTTTCATGCGTGTCATTTCATAATCGAAGAAATTATTTTGTTCTATAGCACCCTCTTTAGTAGATATTTTACCAAACAAGGCCAAAGACATTCCAAAAATTGCCGCACCTTCTAATTGGTTTGTAATATTGTCTTTATTTAATGCCAAACCACAATCTATGGTGGTCCAAATATTTTCTATTTTTACTTTTCTTTCAATTACAGAAACCTCCACTACGGTAGCTACGTAGCTGTAAAAACTATAATGAATGGCAATGCCTAAGCCGTGCCCTTCGGGTAGCTTTTCTCCCCAATTTGCCATTTTAGCGGTGGTGGTTAACACATTTTTAAAACGCTTAGAATTGAACGGAAATTTCGATTTTCCCTCTATGATACGATCTTCTCCAAGTAAATCTAAATGAAATTGTAAAGGATCTTTTTGTGCTGCAAATGCCAATTCATCTACAAAAGAATTGATACCAAAGGCACTATGAATATGCACTACAGAGCGCATCCAACCAATTCTTAAATTGGCTTCTGCTTTGACACTTTCAAGTCTAAAATTTTTGATGGCATACGGATTGTTTGTAAATCCTTGGTTCAACTCAAAACCAGAAGCATAGTCAGATAAAGGTTTAAAAGAAGATACAATAGAAGGAAAGCCAACACGCTGCAACCAGCCAGATAGGTTTCCTTCTTTGTCGATGCTGCCTTTTAAATATTGTGCACTTGTAGCATGGTAAAAACTATGTTGTATGTCGTCTTCACGTGTCCAAACTACTTGCACCGGTGCTTTTATTTTTTTAGAAATGGCAACCGCTTCTACCACAAAATCAGACTTTGATTTTCGGCCAAATCCACCACCCAAAAAAGGAACATTTATAGTAATATTTTCAATCGGAACTTCAAAGAAATGTGCCAATTCGCTTCTTGCCGTTTGTGGATCTTGTACAGGCGCCCAAACCTCTATTTTGTCTCCTTGAAACCAAGCCGTTGCATTCGGAACCTCCATTGGTGCATGTGCCAAAAACGGAACATGATAGGTAGCTTCAATCGTCTTTGCTGCGGTATCAAAAGCAGTATTTACATTCCCACGAACACCAGGAACTAATTTACCTGTTTTTTGCACCCTCTTGGTTAGTATTTTTTTAAACTCTTCAGAATCAAAATTTTCGTTTGCTCCTTTTTCCCATTCAATATCTAAATCTAGTTTGCCTTGAAAAGCAGCCCAGGTATTGTTTGCAATTACCGCAACACCGCCTAACATTCCGAAAAATTTTCCTGTTGGTGGTATTAGTCTTGGCATTTCAAAAATAGCCTCTACGCCAGCAACTTTTTCAGCGTTGTTTTTGGTGAAGCTTTTTACAGACCCAAAAGTAACCGGAGATCTTGCAATGGCAGCAAACTTCATATTCGGTATGCGAACATCAATTCCGTAAGTTGCGGTGCCGTGTGTAAAATCTTTTAAATCGACACTTTTTAAAGTTTTTCCTATAAATTTAAAATCTTCAACTTTTTTTAGTTGTACCGTTTCCTCTTTAGGAATTGCAACTTTGGCAGCATCTGCAACTAAGTCTCCAAAGAAAATCTGCTCGTTTGTATTTTTATTGATTACAAAATGATTTTCAGCTTTACAAGCTACTTCCGCAACATTCCATTTTTTTGCCGCTGCTGTAATGAGCATTATTTTTGCAGTGGCA
The DNA here is from genome assembly GCA_913061165.1 of uncultured Polaribacter sp. Taxonomy (GTDB): domain Bacteria; phylum Bacteroidota; class Bacteroidia; order Flavobacteriales; family Flavobacteriaceae; genus Polaribacter. Next base: position 8,184 of record CAJXTJ010000020.1, on the reverse strand, counting down.
CCCATTTTTCGCATCGGTTCTAAGCGTGTTCTTACACTTCTAGAACCATCGGTATTCTGATTGCCATACTTCTCGTGCCCAATAGCTTGTACTACAGAAACATACTGCCAATCTGCTTCTAACTCGTCTGCAATTGCAGAAGCTAAAGACGTTCTAATGCCCTGGCCCATTTCTGATCTCGAAGCAATTAAAGTAACGTTTCCATTTTCTTCTAGGTGAACAAATAGATTTGGATGAAAACCTTTTTTAGATTCAATAGGAATAAAACCTTTGCTATCTGAAGCTACCGAACAACCTAAGATAATACCACCAGAGGCCAAACCAAATAACTTTACAAAATCTCTTCTGTCTATTTTTTGAATGCTGCTCATAGGGTTTGGTTTTTAAGTTGCACTGCAGTATGAATTGCTTTTTTTATTCTTGTATACGTACCGCATCTGCAAATGTTTGCACTCATGGCATTGTCAATATCTTTATCGGTTGGCTTTTCTATCGAATCGAGTAGGGAAGTGGCTGCAATTAATTGTCCAGATTGGCAATACCCGCATTGTGGCACATTGCCGTCTGTCCAAGCTTGTCTTAGAAACTCTAAGTTTTCTGAATTTCCTTCAATGGTAAAAATTTCTTTTTCAACGGCATCTAAGACAGACACACTGCAAGATTTGGTTAGTCTACCATCGACAAGCACAGAGCAGGCACCACATTGGCTAACGCCGCAACCAAATTTGGTACCGGTTAATCCTACAATATCTCTAATTGCCCAAAGCAATGGCATGTCTTCTTGCACTTGCACTGCGTGCGAATTTCCGTTAATTGATAAGTTTATATCCACTTGTAGCTGATTTTGAGCCTACAAGTTACGAATAAAAGTGAAGTTTTTAGAAGAATTTAGAGACAGAAATTTAAGCTTTCTCCACTAAGTTTATTTAATGAAATCTATTTAGAAAAAAACTAAAATAAAATACATACGGGAGTAGGTGCAAAAATTTCATCTACAAAAGTTAATGCTCCTGAAGATGGGTTTCTTTTAAAAGAAATGATATTGTTACTATCTTGATTTGCAACTATAAGAAATTGATCGTTGGGTGAAAGTGAAATATTACGAGGATTTGCTCCTAAAACAGGTGTGTAGCCAATGCTAGTTAAAGATCCTTTTTCTGAGTTTACTTTAAAAATAGCAATGGATTCAGCTCCACGGTTAGAAGCATATAAAAATTTGCCGTCTTTTGTAATATGAATATCTGCTGCATTGCTATGCGGAGTAAATTCTTTGGGTAAAGTGCTTATAGTGCTTTCTATAAAGTAGGTTTCATCTTTTCCTTTTAGGAGTGAAATGCTATTGTTTAATTCATTTAAAACATAGATCCATTTATTATTTGGGTGAAATATAAGATGTCTTGGGCCAGCGCCTTCCGCAACTTTTAGTTTTTTTTGAGGGGTGTAAATAAGTTCATTTTTAGTGGTGTCAAGTTTAGAAAACCACAGTTCATTGGTTCCTAAGTCTACAGAAATTATTTCATTTTTTGTGGGATGAAACCATGTGGAATGGGCGTGCGGTGCTGTTTGTCTTTCTGTAGTTCCTTTTCCTGTATGTTGTTGTACAAAAGAAATAGGTGCCATTTTACCATTTTCAGTTGCTTTTAGTAAACCTACATTCCCACCGGTGTAATTTGCAATTATAATATAGTTGGCTTCATTTACAGCAATAAAACAGGGATGTGCGCCACCACTTTCTTGTTTGTTAATGAATTGCAAAGAGTCATTTTTAATTTCGTAAGAATGTACAAAACCAGTGCCGTTTTCGTCGATTTCGGAAACTGCAAAAAGCGTTTTATTATCCTTAGATTTTGCTAAAAAACTTGGGTTTGTAATTGCAGCTGCTACACCTATATTTTTTAATTTACCATCTTTTGAAATACTGTATTTGTAGATTCCTTTACTTTCTTTTTGGGTATAGGTTCCCACATAAAAAGTGGTTTCTTTTATTGTTTTTACAGAAGAATTTTTACATCCTAAAAATAATAAGATAAAAACAACAGTTGAAAAATATTTCATAAATTAAAAGGTTTAAATATTACAAAGGTTTACACTATTGTGCATTATTATAGTTTTAATTTTGGTGCTTCCCAAGTAATTGAATCCCCTAAAACTTGATGTTTTTCACTTATAATGGTAGCTTTATTAGGCACAAACTTGATTAGTATATAATCTGTAGTGGTATTCTTATAAAAGTTTTTCCATTCTTTTTTCCAATAGCGATCTTTCTTCTCTCTTGTATTTACAATAGTTGCAACGCCTTGTAATGTTATATAGCCAGCACTTTCTTTGTCAAAATAGTAAAGTGATACCAAGTTGTTTTTTTTAATTTGGGAAACTTTTGAGCTCTTCGGGTTTGTTCCCATCCAAACCGTAAAATTATCTTCTGGTAAAAAAGGATCCATAGCCCTCACATGTGAAACACCTAAGCTATCTACTGTTATTAATGCAGCACTTTCTGCATGTACCATGAGTTCCTTTGCAATTTCTTTTAAACTCATTTTAGAGGTTTTTAATGTATTCATACAACTCATAAAATTAAATAGTAAACATAAAAAAAGAACAAATTTTATGCGTTGGGTTGCTTTAGAAAATTTTAAAAACTGGCAAGCGTAAATGGGCTTTTTCATAGTGTTTTGAGTTTTTATAAATAAAATCTAATTGTGCTCTTGGGTTGTTTGCAAAAGCTTCGGTGCTTTTTAGTTGGTCTTCAAATTGTTTTTTAAGCGCCGGATTTTTTGCTAAAATTTCTGCAGCAATGTCTTCAAAAACATAGGCAGAATAACTTTCTTTTTGCTGTAAAATGGTATCGAAAAAATTCCAATTAAAAAAAGAATCTGTCGCGCTAGCTTCTAATGTTTCTAAAAGATAACGCACTCCGTTCTGGTTGGTCGGAATGTACAAATCACCTGTTCTAAAAGTAATTTTTTTAGTGCTTTTAGATACCGTTGTATTGTAATGTAAATAATGTCCTTCATACGCAGCATTTCTTGTTTTATAATCTGAAATATGATTTACTAGAACAGTTATAGTGGTGTCTTTGGTAAAAGTAGAAAATTGGATATTGTTCTTCTTTAATCGGTCTACAATTTGATGCCATCCTTGTTGTAAAATATAGGCTTTAGGGATAGTGATTTCTTTGTCAGGTAAAAAATTATTGAAGTAGTTTGTTTCTTTCGTAAAAGGTTTTGTTCTATCGTAAAACAAGCGTTTTCCGTTGGTTACTTTACTCTCTATCGTAGTGGCTTCGTACCCTTTAAAATTTAGGAGGGTTGGGTTTTCTTTATCAACTGTATAGGAAATAGGATAGGTGTTGTTTTTTAAAATATCAGCCACCGCATTTGCACGAAAATTCTTTATTATTTCTGATTTTTCTTCTGTAAAATCTAGTGTAGAAAGCAGCAATTCATAGGTTTGTGCAACGCGTATTTTGTAAGGTTTTAACATGTGGGTTTCTACCATTAAACCTAATGTATGAAACAAGGTTGTGTAGCCTGTAGAATATCTAGGAGAATCGAAAAATTGAGAAAAACCTGCTTCAGGTGTATCGCCCCAAACATTTACATACGGTGTAATTAAAATCTCTTTTTCTTGCAAAGATTTTTCTATTTCAGGACGCATTTCATTTTCTAAAAACATACCTAAGTTGCCGCCTAATTTATTGTGTTGGGTAAATAGATGGGTAAGTGCATATTGATAATCTGCACCATTACTCACGTGATTGTCTATAAAAACATCCGGATTTACAATATGAAAAATTTCTGCAAAAGCTGCTGCATTTTTAGTGTCTTGTTTGATGAAATCTCTGTTTAAATCGAAATTTCTTGCGTTTCCTCTAAAGCCATACGAAACCGGTCCGTTTTGATTTGCTCTGGTGTGCGAGTTTCTATTCAAAGCGCCACCCACATTGTATACAGGAATTACTGCTATTAAAGAATTTTTATATTTTTGATTCAAAGAATCATTTTGTACAAGGTCTCTGAGCAGCAACATAGAAGCATCAATTCCGTCAGATTCACCAGGGTGAATGCCGTTATTTATTAAGATTCTATTTTTTGGTGAATTCGTAATTTCCGCTACATTATAAATTCCTTCAGCACTATAAACAACCAAATGTAATGGCTCACCGGCATCTGTTTGTCCGAATGAAAACAAAGAAATTTGGGAATATGCTTCCGCTAATTGTTCATAATATGAAATAATATCTTTGTACTCTGGAGTTTCCTTTCCTTCGGTTTTTTCGAATAGTGTAGTGAAATCTAACGCACTTTTAGACGAATTATTACAAGAGAAAGAAAGCATAAGAAGACATAATAAGAAGCATTTTTTCATGAAATCTATTCTTTAATACGGACTGTTTTTGGCACTAGTTTGGTGTAATCTCCATTATTTCTGATAACATCTCTTACAATTGAGGAAGAAATATAAGAAGTACTTGCAGCCGTTAATAAAAACACCGTTTCTATGGGTGCTAAATCTCTATTTGTATGCGCAATTGCTTTTTCGAACTCAAAATCTGCAGGATTCCTTAACCCTCTTAATATGAAATCTATATTATTTTCTTGGCAAAAATGAACTGTTAAACCCTCATAGGTTACTACTTTTATCTTAGGGTTATTTCCAAAAGAATCTTCAATAAATTGTGTACGATCTTCTAAAGAAAACATGTATTTTTTATCAGCATTTATACCAATTGCAATTATTAGCTCGTCAAAAAGTGTAACACCTCTTTCTATTATATCATGGTGCCCTAGTGTTATTGGATCAAAAGATCCTGGAAATATTGCTTTTTTCATGGTTCTCAATTTAGGTGTAAATTATATGCCAATTTAAAATTAAAAGATAAGCTTCTAAAACGAATATTACAAAGCAGCTTCAATCGCACTTTCAAATAATTCTGCTAAAGAAATACCTGCTACTTGCGCTTGCTGTGGTAAAATACTTTTTGCGGTTAAACCGGGTACTGTATTTATTTCTATAAAATAAGGCTCTGAGTCGACAAAAATAAATTCAGATCTAGAAAAGCCCGATATATTTAAAATATCATATATTTTTTTTGCTAATTTCTCTACGTTAGCTTGTTGTGCAAGAGAAATTCTAGCCGGTGTAATTTCCTGTGACTTTCCTTCGTATTTTGCTTCATAATCAAAGAAGTCGTTTTCTGAGACAATCTCTGTGATAGGCAATACTTTTGTTTCCCCTTTGTACTGAATAACACCTACAGAAACTTCTGTGCCATCTAGAAAAGATTCTATTAAAATTTCTGAGTCTTCTTTATATGCATGCAATATTGCCGGTAAAATTTCTTCTTTGGTGTGTGCTTTTGAGATTCCGTAGCTAGAACCTGCTCTGTTTGGTTTAATAAAACAAGGCAAACCAACCGTATTTATAATTTGGTCTAGGTGAATGACATCTCCTTTATTTAAATAAATGGCGGTTGCTGTTTGAATACCGTATGCTTTTAGAACACTTAATGTATCTCTTTTATTAAAGGTTAATGCCATTTGATAAAATGGGGCAGAAGTATGCTTTAAATTAATAAGATCAAAATAGGCTAATAGCTGTCCGTTTTCTCCAGGTGCGCCGTGAATTGCATTAAATACACAATCAAAAGTAGTTTTAATGTTATTTTGCGTAAAAGAAAAATCATTTTTATCAATAAATAATTCATTTTCTTGCGCATCTAAAACAACCCATTTTTCTTTTAAAATTAATACTCTAAAAGCATTGAATTTTTCTTTGTTTAGTTGACTATAGACTACGTTTCCACTTTTTAGAGAAATGTCTACTTCGGATGAATAACCACCCATTATAATGGCAATATTTTTCTTCATATTCATAAAAATAATAAAACAAATTTATCAAAATATAAATAGAAATAGCAACGTTTAGTTTTTATATCTTTGTGAGACTAAAAAAATGTTTATGAGTTTGTTTCAGTTTTTAAAAAGTAAAACTTTTTTTGTGCAAATAGCAATTGCTATTGTTTGTTTATTATTGTTTGTTTTTGGATTAAAATTATGGTTAGGAGTTGCTACAAATCATAATCAAAAAATACAAGTACCCAATTTGCAGAAACTAACTTTAGTTGAGGTTGAAAGAATATTAAAAGAATTAGATTTAGATTATAAAATTATTGACAGTGCAAGTTTTAATTCAGCCTATCCAAAAAAATCTGTGATAGAGCAAACACCAGAAGCGGGAGATTTTGTAAAAGAAAAGCGTAAAATATACCTTACTTTAAATCCTTCTAAATATAGAGATATTACCATACCAGATTTAAACGGTTTAACAAAAAGACAAGCTTCTTCTCAATTAAGAGCTATGGATTTAAAGGTTGGTACAGAATTTACTTTTGTAAATGATATTGGTAAAGATGTAGTGAGAGGTTTACGTTATAAGGGAAATATTTTAAAAGAAGGTGATAAGTTGCCATTAAAATCTATTGTAGATTTAGTTTTAGGTAACGGTAAAGGATAAAAATTCAATTATCTGCGATTGATTGTTAGTTATCAATTAATCTATTAATTAGTAGTAAAATAAAAGCGTCATTTTGCAAGAAAATCAGAATCAAGATTTAGAGAACGAAGAATTATACGAACACCATAAGTTTGTAGCAAGTGTTGGACAGGAGCCCTTAAGAGTAGATAAATTTTTAATGAATTTTATTGAAAACGCTACAAGAAGTAAATTACAGCAAGCTGCCAAAGCAGGTAATGTTTTGGTGAATGAACTTCCTGTAAAATCGAATCATAAAGTAAAACCAAACGATATTGTCCGAATTGTTTTAGCATATCCGCCAGCAGAAAACTTATTAGTTGCAGAAGATATTCCTTTAGATATTATTTATGAGGATGACGCTGTTATGGTTGTGAATAAACCTGCTGGAATGGTAGTGCATCCGGGTCACGGAAATTATTCAGGAACTTTAGTAAATGGTTTAATTCATCACATAGAAAATTTACCTACCAATTCTAATGAAAGGCCAGGTTTGGTGCATAGAATTGATAAAGATACCAGTGGTTTACTAGTAGTTGCTAAAACAGAAGCTGCAATGGCTAATTTATCGCGTCAGTTTTTTGACAGAACAACAGAACGTTTGTATTATGCCTTGGTTTGGGGTAATGTTGCAGAAGATGAAGGTAGTATTGAAGGAAATATAGGGCGAAGTTTAAAGAACCGTTTACAGATGGCTGTTTTTCCTGATGGCGATTTTGGGAAGCACGCAGTAACACATTATAAAGTATTAGAGCGTTTAACCTATGTTACTTTGGTACAATGTAAGCTAGAGACGGGCAGAACACATCAAATTAGAGTGCACTTAAAACATATTGGTCATACCCTTTTTAACGACGAGCGATATGGTGGAGATGATATTTTAAAAGGAACTACTTTTACAAAATACAAGCAGTTTGTACACAACTGTTTTAAAGTATTGCCAAGACAGGCGTTGCATGCCAAGACCTTAGGCTTTACGCATCCTACAACGGGTGAGTTTATGCGATTTAATTCTGAAGTACCTGAAGATATTACAGCGTGTTTAGAAAAATGGAGAACCTATTCGGAAAACTCTAAGGCAATAGAAGAAGAATAAAATAGTTGCGAACTTCTGAAATCATATACCTTATAGTTTCAGAAGTTCGCAATATTATTTTTTAACAGCAACCAGAATTGGGTTTACAAGAGTTTGCTTTATTTACCTCAGAAATAGCAACTTTAGGTTTTTCTGGCGAAATTCCGCAGGCATCTTCTGCCAAACAAGCTGTTAATTTAGATGTTAATAAAAAGTAGGTGCCATCAAAATCTAAGTCATATTTTCCAATAGTTTCTTTTCCTTGATATTCTACTTCAATTTCTAAATCTTCAAATTTGAACGTTTGTTCAGACAAACTAATAATCGATAATAATCTTTCTGGATGCAGTCTGTGGTCATAATCATTTTCTTCCCAAAGTTGAAAATTGATGATTGTTTCACTTCTTACTTTGCCACCGCAATCAATAAAATCTTTCGTTATTTTACCAACTTCTGTAACATGAAAATGCGGTTGTACTAAAGCTCCATTTGGTAATTTAAATGCGATATTTTTTAAAGTAGAAAGGCTGTCTCTTATACACATCTGACGCTGCCGACGACTCCTTACGTGTAGA
>CAJXTJ010000019.1 GCA_913061165.1 uncultured Polaribacter sp. | reverse complement strand
ATTAAGAATAGTATTTTTTTCATAATTGTAAAAATTTATTTTTATAAAACTACAAAAATGAAATGAGAAAGCATATTATTTAAAAATCAAACTTATAGGTAATTCCTGCCAACGCTTGAAATCCTTGCGTGTCAAAATTTGAAAAACGTTGGTAATTTGTATTTAACACATTGTTTAATTCTAAAAAAGCAGAAAATTTATCATTAAAATGATACCCACCGTTTAAGTTAACATCCGCAAAAGAAGATACGGTCTTTACACCATTTATGCTTGATGGGAATTTCGCAGTATACAGCGCATCTTTGCGCTCACTTCTGTAATAAATATTTAAAGTAGCGTACCATTTTTCGTTTTTAAATTTTGCTAAAAAGGAAGCTTTTAAACCCGGGAGATTCCAGTTTTCTAGTGCTGTTGTAGTTGTATAATTGTCATATTTAATTTGTGTAGCAAAAGTTAAGGTTTTATCAAAAAGATATTCTATTTCTGCAAAAATAGAGGTGGTATTTACATCATCATAATAAATACTAAAGGAGTTTCCATATTCATAACCTTTTAAAGGTTCTCCATCGGAAATAGTTGCAATGCCGTTAGATTTAGAGTTATTTCTTAAAAATAAAGGTTTGTCTTCTTCTTTTGTAACACTTGCCTTTATATTGTAGTTAAGGTTTCGTGTAATATTTCCCTTGAAACCAATAAATAAATTTGAAGATTGTACCGTTTGAGTTATGAATAGGGTTGGTGAAACATACGGATTTACTTCTGTAAATTTCTTGTATGTATTGGTTTCTAAATCTCCTGAAAAACCAGCATATCCATTTATATACTTCTTTAAAATACTTGTTTGCAAAAGTAAGTTAGGAAACATAAAAAAGTTAGTAACATCATTTTCTAAGTCTAAAGAGATAAACGCCCTTAAACCTATATTTAAGGAAACACCTAAATACGCTGCTTTGTAATTAGGAATTATTTTTGCAGTTATTATATTGTAGTCTATTTCACTAGAATTTGCATAATTATTTTGGAAACCACCTTTCAAAAAGGCTATTCCGGTAAGTATTGAAATATCATTTAAATTAGCACTTAATCTGTCTAAAGGAAAATCTAATTTTGTCTCAAAATTCACAAGTGTTTCTGAACTATTAAATTTATCAGTAAAGTGAGAAACAGAAATTTTACTAAAATCTATATAAGAATCATGAAAACTAAAGGCTCCTTCCAACTTTAAATGTGCATGTTTTTGTGCTTCATTAATACTTTTTATAGTGTTTTCTGTAAAAGCTTTATCGGATGGCAAACCATACCAATTATAATTATTTTGTGTTGCATCTAAACGTACTTTCCAGTCAAAATATCTTTCTTGTTGTTTGAAGAAAGTTGCCATACTAAAATTTGAAAAAGTGCTATTTAAACTAGTTTTATTAATATTTTTTTTGGAGGCACTATATTTAGTATGGATGCCAAAATCATTATTAAAACGAGTGTTCTTATGGATAAATAGTTCTGCATAAGGACTTGCATAATTACCATAGCCGACTGCTAGGTAGTTATTGTAAATTCTTTCTTTTACGCCAATATTAATGCCTTTTACAACTCCTGTTTTAGGAATAAATGTAGAAGCAACAGGAGCAGACAAAATGCTGTATTTTAATTTTTTCTTGTTGCTTTTTTTTAGTAGAATTACCTTTGGATTATTCCTTATTTTTTTTGCATCTGAAATTTTAGGGTTGTATTTTGTAATTACGTTTACAATCTCAGTTTTTATAATTGTGTCTTTCTTTTTTTCTTGAGCATTTGAAGAAAAAACTACTATTAAAACACTATAAAGGAAAAAGCATTTTCTCATTATTTCTTTTTTTGCGGAGTTACTGAATTATTTTTTTTGGCTTCGTTTTGTTTTATCGTGTTTAATGCAGTTTTAGCGTCTTCTATAATATCTTTAAATTCTTTAAAGTTTTTTATTACATTTTCTAAAACAAAATTAGCCTGATAGACATCATTTAAAGCATAATAATTTTCACCCATTATTACGTAACTTTTTACAGCCCAATATTTGTAAGCAGTATATTTTGCAATTAATTCTTGAACAACTTTATTAGATGCTTCATATTCTTTTTGCTGATTTTTGAAAAATGCATTGTAGTATAAAGCTTCTGCTTTAAGTTCACCGTCTGCAGTTTTTTCTATTTCAGCATAATATTCTTTAGCACTAATAAAATCATTATTTTTAAGAGAAGCTCTCGCAATTATTTTTTTAGCATCGTGCTCTAATCTATTGCTTATTTTATCTTTTCTTAATAATTTTTTAGCATACGTAATTGCAAGTTTATAAGCTTCTGTTTCATACATGCCTTTCATTAAATTACTTTGCGCAAAAAGAATATTCTCAGAAATATATGCTTCTTCTTCCAACCTTTTTAAAACGGGAAGCGCACTTTTAAAATCATCTTTATCTAAATAGATTTGAGATAATTTATTTAGAGAGTTTTCAGAATATTCAGAACGGTTTTCTTCAAGAATAAAAGTATAATAGGGAATTGCTTCTTGAAATAGTTTTTCTTTAAAAAACACCTCTGCTAAATAATAAGATGCTTTTATTTTATAACTTCCTTCAGGGAATTCTTTATTATATTTTTGAAGACTTTCGATGGTGTTTTTCGCATTTTTAGCATCTAAATATTTTTTTTCTGCTACTGCAAATGTCGTATTTTCTAATTGTGCATTGTTACTATTTATAAACGATAAAGTAGTTATCCAAGCAACATAATCGTTTAAGTTACCTTCTTCTATATACACTTTTCTTGCATTAGTAACCGCTTCTATAGCTTCAGGAGAATTAGGAAATTTTGCCGCTACCATTTTATACTTTATTAAAGATTCTTTGTAAGCATTGTTGTTAAAATAAAGCAAACCCTGCCTTAACAACGTTCTAGATAAAAAGATGCTTTTAGGATGTTTTTCTGCCAGTCTATTATAAGCAACATGTGCATTTTCAGAATCTTTAAGTGTTGAGTAGGTGTTTCCTAGCTGATACAAAGCGTCATCTTTTAAGTGTGAAATAGGAAATGCACTATTTACTTTTTTAAGCGCAATAATTTTTGCTTCATTTTCATTTATAAAACCATAACTCATGCCTATTTGATATGTCGCATAATCTGCACCTATTCCAAAATCATCGGTTACTTTTTTATAGGCAATAATTGCTTTTTTATAATTTGTTGTTGCAAAATAACTATCCCCTAATCGTGTAAATGCATCAAACTTTATACCCTCTAGAATTGCATCTTTTTGTAGAAATATTTCAAAAGCTTTGGAGGCCTTGGTATATTCCTTTAATTTAAAATGGCAATACCCAATGTTATAATCTAATAAAAGAAAAGTGTTTGTTTTATCTTGTTTAACCAACGTATTTAAAGCACTAAATTTTGTTAAAGCAGTTTCATAATCTTGTAACATGTAAATAGTTTCAGCTTCCCAATATTTGCTTTTTTGATTTATTTCAATAGTGATCGATTTTTTTCCTTCAACAAATAGTAACAAAGCCTCGTTATAGTTATTCTCATTAAAGAGCTGAATGCCACGATACAAAGAAATTTCTTGGCTAAAAGCTGTATTTTCTTTAGACTTTTTTTGCGATAAAAATTGCAAAGCTCCTTTGTAATCTTGCGCATTTAGGAATGAGGAAACTAGTAATTCATTAATTTGAGCATATTCTTTGGATGTTGGATATTTTTTTAAATAATCTTGTAAAACTTTAGATACAGTTTCAAAAGGATTTCCTTCTTCATAACTTAATTTGGCATAATTTAATGCTGCATCTTGTTGCAAGCTCCTGTTAAAACTCATTTCTGCCGCAGATCTAAAAGCATTTAATGCGGCTGCTTTTTTATCTAAGCGCAGATAGCATTCACCTAAGTGATAATACGCATTTTGAGAAACAGTATTTTTCTCATCAATAATTTTATTAAAATTACTTACTGCATTTTCGAAATCTTTTTGCTTGTAATATGCATATCCTAATTGATAAAAATCTGTATTATTCCATTTTCCTTTAATTCCTTGATAACCTTTTAAATATGGTATTGCAACTTCATATTCTTTTAGATTGAAGTAGCTTTCACCAATAATTTTAGAGACATCAGATTTTAATTTTTTTTCTATTGTTGAAAATAATTTTAATCCAACTTTTATACAACGTTCAAAATTTCCAACTTTAAAACTAATATCTAATAAGTAATAAGAAATTTCTGCTCGGTAAGATTCATTGTCTGCAATTTCTTTTAATGTAGATTCTGCTATATCATAATCCTCTAATTTATAGGCTATAAAACCATAATAATATCGAGAATCATTTCCATATTTAGCATCATTAATTAATGGTAGAAAACGCTTATTAGCTAAAGTTAAATTATTGGCAGTTAAAAAACAATATCCCATTTTAAAATTTAACTCTTTTTGGTCTTCTCTTGAAAGTCCATCAATAGCTACTTTTTGAAACCATTTTAGAGCATAAGTAACTTTTTTATTCGCGAAATAATAGGTTCCAATATTAAAAAAAGCGCCATTTTTTTTGTTGCTATTTGGATGATTTTCCACAAAGGAAAGTACTTTTTTATCTGCATCTGGCTGATTTAGTTTTATGGCACACATTGCTTCATAGTATAAAGCATCTGCTTTTAAATTAGAACCAATATTTTTAGTTTTACTAAATGTGTGAAACTTCTTTTGAGCAGCAGCATACGCTTTTGTGTTGTATAAGTTTAAGCCAGAATTATAGCTAGTTATATCTGTTGCATTTGCAATTGTTTGTTGCGATAAAAAAGGAAGTGCAACAAAGAAAAAACACAAAGAAAGCATCTCTTTTTTAAAAAAATGATATTTCATATAAATTTTGTTTCTCTCAATAGGTAACGAATAATTCTTTGGTTTGTTGGAGAGGAATGCAAAAAGAATCTCCAATTTTTAATCAAAAGTAAGAATTGTTGTGAATTCATAGTAAAAAATCGTTAGAAACTTTTAAGTTTGTAGAAACTACCTAATATTATGAGTAATCTTGTTTTACATCTAGAAAATGCAGAAATCTATCAAAGAGATAATTTGGTTCTTTCTAAAGTAAATTTAACCATTAATAAAGGAGAATTTTGTTATTTAATAGGAAAGACGGGTAGTGGAAAAAGTAGTTTAATGAAAACCTTATATGGAGATTTGCAGCTGAGAAAAGGTGTTGGAAGTATTGTAGGATTTGATTTAAAAGGTTTAAAAGAAAAGGAGATTCCGTTTTTAAGAAGAAAAATAGGAATTGTATTTCAAGATTTTAAGTTATTAAGTGATCGAAATATTTTCGAAAATCTAAAGTTTGTTTTAAAGGCAACTGGTTGGAAAGACAACAATCTTATGAAAGAAAAAATTTATGAGGTATTAGATAAAGTAGGTTTAAAATCGCAATACTATAAAAAGACATTTGAACTTTCTGGTGGTGAGCAGCAGAGAGTGGCAATTGCAAGAGCCCTTTTAAATGATCCTGAATTGATATTGGCAGACGAACCAACCGGTAATTTAGATCCAAAAACATCTTTAGAGGTAATGGAACTTTTAAATGAAATTTCTAAAAACGGAAAAACTATTTTAATGGCTACTCACGATTATCAATTAATTGTAAAGTTTAAGCAGAAAACATTAAAGTGTGAGGGTGGTAAATTATTTGAAGTTGCGCAACAAGTTAATGTTTAATTAAAAATAATTTATTTTTGAAAAATAAAAAAATATTTGTTGCTGTAACTAATGATATTTCTACCGATTATAGAGTGCATAAAATATGCAATTACCTAATTAGTAAAAATTATGAGGTATTAGTCTATGGCAGAACCTTGTCAAATACAATTGGTGTAAATCGAGCATATGATATTGTTAGAGTAAAGCATGTTTTTAATAATAATTTTTTATTCTATGCAGAGTATAATTTGAGACTGTTTTTTTATCTAATTTTCAAAAAATTTGATCACATATTGTCAAATGATTTAGATACTTTGCCCGCTTGTTTTTTTATAAGTAGACTAAAAAAAATTGATTTAGTATATGATAGCCATGAGCTTTTCTCTGAAGGACCAGAACTACAAGGGAGGGTATTTGTCCAACATTTTTGGAGAGCTTTAGAAAGTTTCTTTCTACCTAAAATAAAAAAATCATATACGGTAAGTGCAGCGATAGCAAATTTCTACGAGAAGAAATACCATAATAACATGGGAGTTATTAGAAATATTCCGTTAAAAAGTGATGTATTAGAGTTAGAGGAGGTGGTTTTCCCAACAACAAAAAGAGTAGTTTTATATCAGGGTGTTTTAAACCCCGGAAGAGGTTTGAAACCAATGATTAAAGCATTGAAATTTATTGATAATCTTGATCTGATAATTATAGGTTACGGCAAAGTAGCTGACGAGTTAAAAGCTTTCGTTACTGCAGAAAAAATGGAGGACAGAGTTTATTTTTTAGGAAGAATCTCTAGAGAAAAATTATTTAATTACACAAAAAAAGCGACTCTAGGAATGGTTTTAGAAGAGCCATTAGGCTTGAGCTTTGAATATTCTTTACCAAATAAGTTATTTGATTATATTCATGCAGGTATTCCAATTGTAGCGGGAAGGTTACCCGAGATTACAAGTATAATAAAAGAATATAATGTAGGTGTAATTGTAAAGGATTACACACCAAAGGAAATTGCTTTTACCATACAGAATCTTTTAAATAATCCTACACTAATGCATGAGATAAAGGAGAATCAAAAAAAAGTAGCTCCTATATTATGTTGGGAGAAAGAAAGTAGAAAACTAGATAAATATTTTATATAATTGAAAGATAGCAAGCCAAAATTATCTATAATAATACCTGTTTTAAATAATATAACAGGTTTAAAGTTGACTATTGATAGTATCAATAGTCAACTTTTTAGGGATTTTGAAGTTTGGATTATTGATGGTAAATCATCTGAAGAAACACAAGAATATTTAAGAACTTTATCCGCACCTTTTTTTTATAAAACACAAAGAGATTCTGGAATTTATGAAGCCATGAATACAGGGGTCTTAATGGCTAAGGGCGATTGGTTGTATTTTTTAGGTGCAGAGGATGTTTTGTGCACTCCAGATACTTTGAGGAATGTTTTTAAAAAACAGATTACAGATAGAACCAATTTAATATCAGGAAGAATTATTTATGAAGGGAGTACAATACCATTCATATACAGTAAAAACAAGCGAATAAAGTATCCTTCTTGGTCATTTGCTATGTGGATTAGAAATGGTTTACACCACCAAGGAACTTTTTATAGAAGTTCATTGTTCTTAGCTACGGAATATAATTTAGATTATAAAACCTTGGCAGATTACGGAATTAATCTTCAACTATATCAGAAAAAGGAAACTTGTGTTTTACTGGAAGAAACGATAGCAAAATGCAGTTCTGACGGTGTTTCGAAAGTAGGTTCTTGGGAGTTGTATTTGGAAGAGATAGATTTGAAATTAGCGCTAAGTTCTGCAGTATTTCTTCCGTTTTTTTATATTTTAGCTTTTGTAAAATACATGTCTAAAAAAATAGTAATGCATGACTAGAGATGAAATTTCTGAACTTATCCTGCTGAAGTTGATGCAGAAAAAAGAGGTGTTAAAACACGATTTCAAATCGCGAAGAAAGGAGATTGGTTATTTTTTTATTGATGATTTACTACCTGAAGAATTGGCTTTAGAAATTCACAATAAATTTCCAACTACAGATGAGGCTGTTCGGAAAAAAAATTTAAGAGAGTTTAAATTTACAGCCTATCAAATGGATCAATATGATAGTCTTTTAGAGGATTTAATTTATGCTTTTCAAGACGAAAAAGTAATTCAGTTAATTTCAGAAATTTGCGGTTTAAAGGAAGTTTATGGTGATGAAAATTTATACGCTGGCGGTTTGTCTTTAATGGGAAAAGACAATTTTTTGAATCCGCATTTAGACAATTCTCATGACAAAGATAGAGAAAGGTGGCGTGTTTTAAATCTGTTATATTATGTTACACCAAATTGGACGATAGAAAACGGTGGTAATTTAGAGGTTTGGCCAAACGGTTTAAAACAAGCGCAAACTACTATAGAAAGCAAGTTTAATAGGTTGGTAGTAATGACAACGCATCAAAAATCTTGGCATTCTGTTAGTAAAGTGTTAAAAGAGGATATAAGATGTTGTGTTTCTAATTACTATTTTTCAAAGCAACCCCTTTTAGAGTCAGATACATTCCATGTAACAACTTTTAGAGGAAGGTCTTCAGAAAAAGTAAAAGATTTGTTTTTGAGGTTAGATACTACTTTGCGATCTAATATACGTAAACTGTTTAAGAAAGGAATGAGAGAAAACCCACATCAGTACAAGAAATAGGTTATTTATAAAACAAAAAGTAAAGATGAACTCATACGTAAACGCATTTATACGGTCATTTAACGGGACTTTAGATTGGACGTGGAAATCTATTATTTTTGAAGTGCCATTTTATACTAATTATTTTTGGGGTCTTATTTTGATCTCTTTGATTGTCTGGGGTTTAGAAATGGTATTTCCATGGCGCAAAGAACAAGCTATATTTAGAAAAGATTTTTGGTTAGACGGATTTTATATGTTCTTTAATTTCTTTATTTTTTCTATAGTTATTAGTGGTTTTTATAAAGTGTTACAAATAGTTTTTACAGACATTGGTATTACATATAAATCTTGGGCTGTGTTCAATCCTTCAGATTGGCCAACAGCACTGCAATTAATTGTCTTTTTTGTGGTATTAGATTTTGTACAATGGTTTACACATACTTTATTACACAAATACCCTTTCTTCTGGAAATTTCATAAAGTACATCACAGTGTAAAAGAAATGGGATTTGCCGCACACCTAAGATATCATTGGATGGAAAATATTTTGTACAAACCTTTGAAAACTTTTGGAGTTATGATTTTGTTTGGATTTGAACCGCAACAAGCCTTTATCGTGCACTTTGTTGCAATTATAATCGGTCATTTTAATCATTCAAATATTAAAATTACGTATGGACCATTTAAATATGTAATCAATAACCCAGTAATGCATTTGTATCATCATGCACAAGACTTGCCAGAAGGAAAATACGGTGTTAATTTTGGAATTAGTTTAAGTATTTGGGATTATGTTTTTAAAACAAACTACATTCCAGAAGACAGTGGTAAAGTGGAATTAGGGTTTCCAGGAGATGCTTCATTTCCTAAAGGTTTTGTGCGTCAAAATACCTATGGTTTTTCCAAAAACAAAAACTAAAGATTTAATAGCGTTAACCTATTTTATTTTTTAATTGAAATGCTCTTATAAATGATGAAGAGGAAGAACAATTCTTTGGAATTATTTTTACGGAATTCCAATCATTTATACCTCCCATAAGATTCATTAAATCCTATATCTTATAACACTACATAATTATAGTACACTTTTATAAAGTTGATGGACACACATAATCGGATACTTGAATTTTTGATTTTTTTATTGCTTCGAAACCACCTGCAATATCAATTAAATTATGGATTCCTCTACTTTTTAATATAGAAGCAGCAATCATTGATCTATATCCGCCTGCACAATGCACATAAAAAGTTTTTTGACTTGGAAACGCTGTTAAATAATTATTTAAGTAATCTAAAGGAGTGTGCTTTGCATTTAAAACATGTTCAGATAAAAATTCCCCTTCTTTTCTTACATCAAATACTAGAACATCTTCGTCTTCTTTAATTCCTTTAAGTGTATCTGCTTTAATTGAAGTAACGGTATCATATTCTTTAGAAGCTTTTTTCCAAGCAATAAAACCTCCTTCTAAGTACCCTAATGTTTTATCGAAACCAACTCGAGATAAACGTGTAATTGTTTCTGCTTCAAGACCTGTGGGTGTTACTAATAAAATAGGTTGTTTAACATCTGCAATTAAGGCACCTACCCAAGGAGCAAAACTACCATCCAAACCAATAAATATAGCTCTAGGAATGTGTCCTTTTGCAAATTCATTTTGATGCCGTACATCTAAGATAATTGCTTCTGTTTCATTTGCAGCAGCTTCAAAAGCGTCTGGAGATAATGCTCGAGCACTGCGAGCTAACACATCTTGAAAATCGTCATAACCTTCTTTATTCATTTGAACGTTTAAAGGAAAGTAGGAAGGAGGTGGTAACAAACCATCGGTTACTTCTTTAATAAATTCTTCTTTGGTCATATCCGCACGAAGTGCATAATTTGTTACTTTTTGGTTTCCTAAAGTATCTACGGTTTCTTTGCTTAAATTCTTTCCGCAAGAAGAACCTGCGCCGTGCGCAGGATATACAATAACATCATCTGCTAAAGGCATTACTTTGGTGCGTAAACTATTGTATAAAAAACCCGCTAAATCTTCTTCTGTTAAGCTTCCCAGTTTTTGAGCCAAATCTGGGCGACCAACATCTCCCAGAAACAAAGTATCTCCGCTAAAAATAGCATGATCTTTTCCGTTTTCATCTTTTAAAAGATATACAGAGCTTTCCATTGTGTGGCCTGGTGTGTGCAATACGGTAATCGTAATATTTCCTACTTTAAAAATTTGATTATCTTCTGCTATAATAGCGTTAAAACTTGTAGTTGCATTTGGCCCAAATATAATATCAGCTCCAGTTTCTTTTGCTAAAGTTACATGACCACTCACAAAATCTGCATGAAAATGTGTTTCAAAAATATATTTAATTTTTGCATTGTCTAATTTTGCTCTTTTTAAATATGGTTTTACTTCACGTAAAGGATCTATTACTGCAACTTCGCCATTACTCTCTACATAATAAGCTCCTTGTGCTAAGCATCCTGTATATATTTGTTCTATTTTCATATTTGATATTTGAATAAAGTCAAATTTATAATTTGTTTGCAACTTTTACAGCAACATTAGTTATAAAATAATGTTGATGTCTATGCTGGTATTTTTTGATATTGCTGTTCTATTATGAACAACAGTATAATAATCTTCTGCTGTATGCGATTTTAAAAATAAGTATTATCAAAAGGAATAAATAGATTAATCCATATAATTTTTGAAAGTGCAAATAGTAAAGGTGCTAAAATAAGCAATACAACCACCATTAAGATTAGCGTAGATAGATAAGCCAATTCCGGTAAAATTAGCATTTTAAGTACAAATATTGCAACAAATAGTGCTACGCCTAAACCATAAGAAACATAATAAGAGCCTTGAAAAAAACCGGGTTCCATATCATATTTCAGATTACAATTGTTGCATTCTTTTTTAACCTCTCCAATTTTTTTTAAATTGTAAGGGTGACTTTCATAAAAACGTCCTTTATTGCATTTAGGGCATTTCATTTTTAGAATACTAAAAAGTTTGGTTCCTTTTTTTAACATGTGATTTTATTTTACACAAAAGTAGTGCTCTTCTTACGCATATAATGCAACAATTGTTACAAAAGGAGAATCTTAAAAAAATAATTAGATTAGAATATAAAAAAACCTAATAAACTAAATATTAATTGATTTAGGTGTTTAAAGATGGAGCAGAAAGGAGTAAAATAGAACTGTTTTGGGGCGGATTGAATGAATATAAAAAATCTACACCATAAGATGTAGGTTTTTTATATTTATGTTGGTAATACTTTTTTAAATAAGCTATTTAAAGCATTGGAATTCCATTAGAAACTGTTGAAATTGGAGCAATACCATAAATTTCTTTTGTAAAATTCACTAGATTAGGATGGTTCTCAATTCCTTCCCAAAATTCAGAGTTCAAATAAGTATCGACTGCCTCCTTACTTTTGAAATGGTATACCCCTCCAAATACTCCAGTGTCAGTATTTCCAATGAAGGATTTTCCGATAAAACCCTCAATTTTTTCAGATGTAAAATTTGGCGCCACATCAACTCCTAGTTGATAGTGTTGCTCAAGAGTCATATCCTTCAAGTTATACTTAACAACTAGCAAGTGCATGCCCATAGCATCATCAGGGTTGGATGATGTTTTTCTATTTGCCCAGATACCGTTTGATTTGTTTGAAAATGGCGGAACAGCATACATTTCTTTTGTAAAGTTCACTAAATTAGGATGTGCCTCAATTCCTAACCAAAACTCTGAGATTATGTATTTTTTAGCAGCTTCTTTAGAGCTAAACTGGTAAGCCCCTCCATAAACTCCTGTATTTGTATTTCCAATAAATGATTTACCAATGAGTCCTTCAATTTTTTCTGGTGTAAAATTTGGTGCAACATTTGCTCCAAGTTCGGAATGTTCCTCAATACTCATTTCTTTGAGGTTATAGTTAATAATTAGCATATGAGGTGTTGCCTGGTCTTTTTTTAAACTTCCATTTAGAGCGGCTTCAATCATTGAAGCGTTCGCTTCACCATCAGTTTTCTTTTTATTATTACATGCTACAAATAAACTTGCTGTTATTAAGAGTATAATTAGTTTCTTCATTTATTTTAGTTTTGGTTAATATGAACTACTTGTAAAGTTAAGCATTTAAAAATTAGTAACTTATAATAAATGTTTTCCAAAAAAAAAGTTATTCTCAGGAATAATACCGTGGAGGCAAAGGGAGTGAAATTGAACTTTTTTGGTGAGGGTTTATATAAAATAAAAAACTTACTTGAGAATTAATGAAGTTGTTCAAAAAATTAAAAACAAAAATAGAAGCGGTTTTTTTAGCCTTTCGTTTGATGTTTTAAATATATTTGATAAAAATATAGCAATGAAAAATATCGCTTCTTCTTTTACTTTACCGAATGGATCCATTTTAAAAAATAGAATTGCAAAGTCTGCAATGAGTGAAAATTTTGGGACGCGACACCACGCACCAAGCAAGGGTTTAATAAATGCATATCGGGTTTGGGTAAAAGGAAATCCAGGGTTGCTTATCACTGGAAATGTTATGGTAGATTCTTTGGCGTTGGGTGAAGCGCGGAATGTAGTTGTTGAAGACTATAAAGATTTTGAATTATTAAAAGAATGGGCTAAATCAGCAGAAGGAACAGGTGTACATCTTTGGCCACAAATAAACCACCCAGGAAGACAGGCCTTTGCTGCAATTAATAAAAAAATAGTAGGGCCTTCTGCAATACCATTAAAAATGGGGAGTGCTTCTAAGATGTTTAAAGTACCAATAGCATTAAAAGAAGATGAAATTTGGAACATCATTAAGCGCTTTGGAAATACCGCTAGAATATTAAAAGAAGCAGGGTTTACAGGTTGTCAGATTCATGGAGCTCATGGGTATTTAGTCAGTCAGTTTTTGTCTCCCAATAGCAATATTCGAACAGATCAATGGGGCGGTTCTTTATCAAATAGAGCGCGTTTTGTTTTAGAGATTTATCGTGAAATTCGGCATCAAGTTGGGGCTGATTATCCCATCGGAATTAAGATTAATTCGGCAGATTTTCAGCGAGGCGGATTTACAGAAGAAGCATCTATGGAGGTGATTCGCCTACTAGGGAATGAAGGAATCGATTTGATTGAAATATCTGGTGGGACTTATGAGAAGCCTGCTATGATTCAGGGAGATCGCAAAAAAAGTACCCTTGCGCGTGAAGCGTACTTTTTAGATTATATTAAAAAAGCGCGAAAATTGATTAAAACTCCTTTGTTACTTACGGGAGGTTTTCGTTCTGTTTCGGTAATGGAGAACGCTTTGGAAGATGGCCATTTAGACGTTATTGGTTTGGCAAGACCATTTTGCTTATATCCTAATTTACCTAATCAAATTTTTGATAGGTCTGTAAAACGATTTGAAACTCCGATACCTTTAATTGGTATTAAGTTTTTGGACAAACTTGGCGGTGTAGAATTGCCCTGGTATGAACTTCAAATTCAACGCATTGGAAAAGGGAAGTCTCCTAAAACTAATTTGCCAGGGATTTTGGCTTTCTGGTTTAGCCTTAAGAGTTTGTTTTTTAAATCTTTTTGGAAGAACAAATAAGTTTTAATATAAATAAAAAACCCAAAACCATAAAAGGTTGTGGGTTTTGTTATTTGTGGAGACGCCGAGAATCGAACTCGGGTCCAAACAAGCAGCCAAGAAGCTTTCTACATATATAGTTCTTTCTTAATTTTCGATTAAAAGCTGATTAAGAACAATCCACTTTAAACTTAACTTCTTTAGTTTCAAAAACCCGTCAAAGTACCAAGTTTTCTATATTTACTTTTACGATATCCAAAAGTGAAACGCCGTAAATCAAGGCTGTTCGTGGACATAAAGCTTGCACACCTAGTGTGCCGAGGCCAATCCTACTATAATTCGGATTATGCAGCTAAAGCGTAGTTATCTTCGCCGTTTAAAAAGTTGAAATTAGGTTTTACGAGTGTTATTTCATAACTCGATATGCTTACAAATTCACTGTCCTTGCTGTCAAAACCAGTCGTCCCCAAAATGTCAAAGAAGTATTTTTTTTAAATTAAAATACCGAGTACAAAAGTATAAAAAATACAGTTGTTTATCGTTATAAAATCTAATATCTTCGAGCAAATATTATTCTATTTAAACAGCACCATTTTTAGGATTAAAAAAAGAGAAGATTATGAAGTTTGGCATTATAAAAGAACGTAAAAATCCACCAGATAGAAGAGTTGT
The DNA here is from genome assembly GCA_913061165.1 of uncultured Polaribacter sp. GTDB lineage: Bacteria > Bacteroidota > Bacteroidia > Flavobacteriales > Flavobacteriaceae > Polaribacter. Next base: position 9,303 of record CAJXTJ010000019.1, on the reverse strand, counting down.
TTTTTCACCTGGAAAATTAAAAGAATTTAAACAGCAATTTACAGAAGCACAAATTCTTGTAGAAAGTTCAGATATTCGTGTTTTTACAGATAAGCAATATGCAGATGCAGGATTAGAGATTTCAGAAGACATGGTAAGTTGCGATGTTTTATTTGGGGTAAAAGAAGTACCTGTAGAAGCTTTAATTGCTAATAAAAAATATTTTTTCTTTAGCCATACTATTAAAAAACAACCCTATAACCGAGATTTATTAAATGCAATTCTAGAGAAAAATATAGTATTGTATGACCACGAAACTATTATTAAACAAAATGGTGCACGCTTAATTGGTTTTGGCCGTTATGCAGGTATTGTGGGCGCTTATAATGGTTTTAGAGCAATAGGTTTAAAAACAGGTGGGTTTAGTTTGCCAAAAGCAGCAACTTTAGACAATAGGCAAGAATTAATTACAGCATTGAATGCAATTCAATTACCTAATTTAAAAATACTATTAACGGGTAACGGCAAAGTAGCGTTTGGTGCAAAAGAGATGTTAGACGCCATGCATATCAAACAAGTATCAGTAGTAGAATATCTTTCTGAAACTTTTACTGAACCAGTATATTGTTTGGCAGATGTTTTAGATTATAACAAATCTAAGGAAGGTGAGAATACCAACAATAGACATTTCTATGACTATCCAGAAGCTTACGTTTCTAATTTTATGCGCTTTGCAAAAGTGACAGATTTCTTTATTGCTGGTCATTTTTACGGAAATAGAGCACCCTATTTATTTACAAGAGAAAATGCTAAATCAGTAGATTTTAAAATCAAATTTGTTGCAGATATTTCTTGTGATGTAGACGGTCCTGTCGCTTCAACCCTTAGAGCATCTACCATCGCAGATCCAATTTACGGGTATAATGCACTAACCGAGTCTGAAGTAGATTACAAGCACAAAGATGCTATTGTAGTAATGGCTGTAGATAATTTACCTTGTGAACTGCCTAAAGATGCAAGTGAAGGTTTTGGAGAAATGTTTTTAGAAAATGTGATTCCTGCTTTCTTTAATAATGATAAAGAGGGCGTTTTAGAACGTGCTAAAATGACAGAAAATGGAAAGCTTACCGAACGCTTTTCGTATTTACAAGATTATATTGAGGGAAAAGAATAATGATTGGAGATAGACAGTTTCTTATTGACTTAGCAAAAATGAAAATGCCTTTTGGTAAATATAAAGGTAGCTTCTTGATTGACTTGCCAGAACATTATATTGTTTGGTATAAAACAAAAGGGTTCCCTGCAGGTAAATTAGGGAAACAAATGGAGCTAGTGTATGAACTTCAATTAAACGGATTAGAAGATATTGTTAGAAGAATTCAACGAGATTTTACTTAAAAGGACTACCTCTCAACAACACCATACGTAGCATGTGCTATTGCTAAAATGGTAAACGAAGAATACCAATAACTAGGAATTACAAAACAATAAATACCAAGTAGTACGCATAAACCACTTAAAATAAGAATGTTTTTACGAGCTTCGTTTTTAACGATTAGCAAGAAAATTGAGTATAATAAGAGAAAGCTTGGTGTAATAAAATGTACCAAACCTAATTTCATTAAGGTGGTTAATAAAATAAAAAGCAATGCAATGCCTATTAAATATTTTAAAAAAGCTGCTTTCGTTTTGCCATTCCATAATAAAAGTTGAAAACTTTTTGAAGTTCTTTTTCCACCAAAAAATAGGGCGAAAGAAGAAAAGAGAATAAAAACACCCGCAAGAGTAATAAAGATAATTTCAATAATTTGAGGGGATAGCATCCCTAAGGTATGATCATCTACTAAAAAGTTAGTTAATACATATTTATAAGCGTAACTCAAAAGGAAAAAATATACTCCAATAAGAATGCTTGTAATACCTTTTAAAGAAAAATTAACTTCAAAATTATCGTGTAAATGTTTGTTATTTGCCATAAATTATTCAACTTAAGGTAAATATACAAAAAAGGACTAGTATCAATTTTTAATACCAATGAAAATTATAGTAATATTTGATAGTCTTTATTTTATAAGCACAAAAAAACCATTCAAATTTTACAATCTAAATGGTCTAAATAATAATTAATAAATATATTTATAACTTATTAATAGTCTGTCTAATGGCAACTAAGTTTGTTAATAAACCTTCTAAGTTATCTAGATGCAACATATTTGCTCCATCAGATTTTGCATTTTTAGGATCAAAATGAGTTTCTATAAATAAGCCATCTACATTATTTACAATTCCTGCTCTTGCAATTGTTTCAATCATATCAGGCCTACCACCGGTTATACCTGCAGTTTGATTTGGTTGTTGTAAAGAATGTGTTACGTCTAATATTGTAGGTGCAAATGCGCGCATTTCAGGAATTCCTCTAAAATCTACAATCATATCTTGGTAACCAAACATGGTTCCTCTATCTGTAATCCAGGCTTTATTAGAACCCGCATCTTTTACTTTTTGTACTGCGTGTTTCATTGCATCGGGACTCATAAATTGTCCTTTTTTTAAGTTTACAACCTTACCTGTTTTTGCTGCTGCAACTACTAAGTCTGTCTGGCGAACTAAAAAAGCAGGAATCTGCAAAACATCAACATATTCTGCCGCTTTTATAGCGTCAGAAACTTCATGAATATCTGTTACTGTTGGCACGTTAAATGTTTCAGAAACTTTGCGTAAAATTTTCAAAGCTTTTTCATCTCCAATCCCAGTAAAACTATCAATTCTACTTCTGTTTGCTTTTTTAAAACTTCCTTTAAAAATATAAGGTATTGCTAATTTGTCTGTTATTGTAATTACTTTTTCAGCAATACGCAACGCCATTTCTTCACTTTCTATAGCACAAGGACCCGCTAATAAAAAAAAGTTATTAGCATTGGTATGTTTTATATTCGGAATTTCAGATAAAATCATTTATAATTTTTTTTACAAAAATACATAAAAAAGAGATGTGTTAAGACTGAATTAAAAAGCATGTTAAGAATCATTAAAAATTATCTTATTCTTGACTTAATTGTCATATTTTTACTAATAAAATAAGAATTAAGATGAAAAAAACAGGAAGCTTTTTAATAGTATTACTATTTTTTTTTAGTTGTGCAGTGCATACTAAAGGAGATGATGATGCACGTGTAAAATTGCATATAGATGCTGTATCTGGGTCAAAAAATAAAACAAATAATATTGTGATAGATTCTAATATGGTTAGAAAGCATTTATACACATTAGCCGCAGACAATATGGAGGGAAGAAAATCTGGAACTCCAGGGATTGAAAAAGCAGCGGTATATATAGAAAATGAGTTTAAAAAAATTGGGTTGTCTACTTTTGAAAATTTAGAAAGCTATAGACAAACTTTTACGTTTAAAAATAGAAGAACAAAAGAGGATATTACCTCGAGTAATATTATTGGCGTTTTAGAAGGTAAAAGTAAAAAAGACGAATATGTAATTATTTCTGCACATTACGATCATTTAGGGATGAAGAAAAGTGGAGCAGGAGATCTTATTTATAATGGTGCAAATGACGATGCTTCTGGCGTAACAGGTGTATTGGCTTTGGCTGCATATTTTAAAAAAGTAGGTCATGAGAGAACAATTGTTTTTGCTGCTTTTACTGCAGAAGAAATGGGTTTAATAGGCTCTACTTATTTTGGTAAAGGTATTGATGCAGCTAAATTTGTGGCAGGTATTAATTTAGAGATGATTGGTAAAACGCCAAGTTTTGGGCCTAATACAGCTTGGTTAACGGGTTTTGAGCGTTCAGATTTTGGAAAAATTATTCAGAAAAATTTAGAAGGTTCAGGATATCAATTATTTCCAGATCCTTATAAAAAGTTTAATTTATTCTTCAGATCAGACAACGCGTCTTTGGCAAGATTAGGGGTGCCTTCTCATACATTTTCTACATCGCCAATAGATGTAGATCCAGATTATCATCAAGTATCAGATGAAGCAGAAACGTTAAATATAACCGTAATTACACAAACCATACAGGCGGTTGCAATAGGGACAGAAAGTATTATAAACGGAGAAGATAGACCAACGAGAGTAATACTTGAAGAGGATAAATAAAGTAGGTAAAGATTCTGTATCTTGTTAATTGTTTTTGAATAAGGTGTATATCTTACTGGTAAACATACTTTCTATTGCAGAAAGCTTTTGTATTTTTACTTTTTAAATTTTTTATTAAATGAACATTCATTTTATTGCCATTGGCGGAAGCGCAATGCACAATCTTGCAATTGCTTTGCACCAAAAGGGATACCAAGTTTCTGGAAGTGACGATACCATCCACAATCCGTCTAAATCTAGATTAGAAAAATACGGCTTGCTACCAAACGATTTTGGTTGGTTTCCAGAGAAAATTTCATCAAAATTAGATGTTATTATCTTAGGGATGCATGCGAAAAAAGACAATTCAGAGTTGTTAAAAGCACAAGAATTAGGGTTAAAAATTTATTCGTATCCAGAGTTTTTGTATGAGCAATCTAAAAATAAAACCAGAGTTGTCATTGGTGGTTCTCATGGAAAAACAACCATAACTTCGATGATTTTACATGTGTTAAATTATCATGAAAAAGAAGTAGATTATATGGTAGGTGCTCAATTAGAAGGTTTCGAAACCATGGTGCATCTAACAGAGGAAAACGATTTTATTGTTTTAGAAGGCGATGAGTATTTAAGTTCGCCAATAGATATGCGTCCTAAATTTCATTTATACAAACCGAATATTGCTTTGTTAAGCGGAATTGCATGGGATCATATTAATGTGTTTCCAACTTTTGAAAACTATACAGACCAGTTTAGACTTTTTACAGATTCAATGGTTCCTGGCGGAAGCATGGTATATAATGAAGAAGATGCCGTTGTAAAAGAAGTGGTAGAAACATCTGTAAATCAGATTAAGAAATATGCGTATCAAACGCCAAATCATTATATAGAAAACGGTGTTACCTATTTAGAAACTACTGAAGGAGATTTACCTTTAGAAATTTTCGGAAAACACAATCTTCAAAATTTAGCAGGTGCAAAATGGATTTGCCAACACATGGGAGTTGATGAAGATGATTTTTACGAGGCAATTGAGAGTTTTAGTGGTGCCAGTAAGCGTTTAGAAAAAATAGCAGAAAATAATACGACTGTAATTTTTAAAGATTTTGCTCACAGCCCTAGTAAAGTAGAAGCAACCACACAAGCAGTTAAAAACCAATACGCCAATAGAACTATTTTAGCCTGTTTAGAATTACACACCTATTCTAGCTTAAATGCAGAATTTTTAGCAGAATACAAAGGGGCTGTAGACGCTGCAGATATAGCAGTAGTATTTTACTCACCTCATGCAGTAAAAATTAAGCAATTAGAAGAAGTCACTAAATCTCAAATTGCGAATGCATTTAAAAGAGATGATTTGATTATCTATACAAATCCGCAAGAATTTAAAGACTTCTTATTTCAAAAAAACATAGAAAATACTGCTCTTTTATTAATGAGTTCTGGTAATTACGGTGGTTTAGATTTTGAGGAATTGAAAAAGAGGGTTTAGGTGTATAAACCCAATTGCATTCATTTTTCTTTTTACCATTGTTTATCAGTAATCCTTTTTATGAACCCTATTCTAATTTCTTTATCGAATATAGATTTGTAAATAATAGCTCATCTAATTTTCCGTTCTATTCCAAAGTAATTTTCAAACATTTTGCAATAAATAGCAGGGTGCACTTATAGCTCATCATTAAATATTTTAGCAACTGTTGCTATCATTTTCTTGTTTTCTGAATAGGTTATTTGATAACAATTTAAAGAAGCAAACCAATCTAAAAAAATCTCGGCATTTTCTTTTATTGGCGATAACCAAGAATCTGGCACTAATTGCTGAAAAGCTTCAATTTTAGCTATTTTATCAAATTTTAAATCACTATTTTTTTTATATTTTATAAAGACTAAATCTTTACATGGCAGGTGAGATAGGAAATCTAAGTTATTTGGTTTTAAATACCTCACAACTTTATTTAATCGTTTAAAATGATATTCCGCAGAATTTTCTAATTCTGGGTAGAGTGGAAGTAAGGTGTCTAAACTATTTTTTTTGATAGAAATAGACGCAGGGAAGCTATATACTTCTTTATTATAGATGTCTATAGGAACAAAATCATCTGCTAAGCAAGTAAAGCCATTTGCTTGTAGCAATGCTAAAGAGGTGCTTTTTCCATTCCCAGAATCGCCTAAAAATAAAACAGATTTTTCACCATTTGAAACTGCAGATGCATGGAAAACACCCATCCATTCTTTTTCTTCTTTTTGGTGTATTTTTTGAATTAATTCCATAGAGAATTTTCCTTGAAAAAAATGAATTTCATTTTTATTCCAGGTACCTATGAAATTATTTTCAATATAGAAATATATAAAATCAGCTTCGCAGAAAATGGTAAAAGTATGTGCGTATATATTTTTGTCCTCAATTTCTAAATGCTCAAATTTAGGGTGTACCAAGTACAATTCGTACTCAGAGTAAAATTCAACTTTAAAAATAAGTTCGTTTATTTTATAATATTTTATAAACTCAAATTTTTCAGGTTTATTTATTGTGGCACCATTATTAAGTATGCTAGTGTCTTTTTCTGGTTTTAGGGTATTTATCTCTTGTTTTAGGTTTGTAACAAAATCAGTTGTTTTGTTTATTGGTAAAGACAACTCTTTTGACAATTCTGATGCTATTTCTTTTATAGAAACTCCAGCATTTAGTTTTTTAAAAATAAGTGCTGTAGTATTTTCTAGTATTAAGTATTGATTTGAGCTTTCAGACCAGGTAATGGTCTTATCTTCTATAGCTTTATATAGGAATTCAGTTTTTTCTTTCATAAAATATAAAAGTAGTTAATTTATTTTGTAATTAAAATAAACACCTCAAAGATTAAGATGTTTATATGGTTTAAGTGTGTGTTAAAACCCTGTTCCAGGATCAGATGGGCTTCCAGCTTGTGCTTTCTGTGGATTTAGAATCAGATAAGTTCCAATAGCTGTTAAAGCGGTATACTTTCCATAATTTCTTATTTTTTTAAGAGCATCTTTACGAGAAATATCTTCAGTGTTTTTGGATTTTTTCATGATATTTTGTGTTTGAAATCTTCGTTAATTAGTCTAAAATTATTTTCTTATTCAATGTGCCTTTTTCGGATTCTAATTGAATAAGATATATTCCAGTTGATAATTGAGGTAAAGAAATATCTTGAACACCATTTGTAGTAAAACAACTATTTAATAGCTGTTTGCCAAGCATATTAAATAATTTTATTGTTGTTTTACCTTGAGATAAACCAACAATTCTTAACGTAGTATGATCAGTTTTATAAATACTGATTTTCTCTAAAATTAAATTAGTGTTTAGATTTAAAGTATTCTGTGCGGTATGCAAATAGAATCGACCAATTCCGTTAGAAGTTTCAGTTAAAGTAATTGTGTATTTATTTGCTCCATCCAATCTGTTGAAAGTATTTGTTTCTCTGTCTTCTAGATAGACTTTAAGTCCTGTTGGTAGGTTTAATACTTCAGTAGAAAAAGTGATTTCTTTTCCTGCATCAGCATTTATTCCAATAGGAATTACCATGTTCTCGTAGTTATCTTTTGGTAGCGATTGTAATTGAAAATATTTTCCTTCACTGCTTGAAACCAAATGACTATATAAAGCAAAAGATTGTGTAACTCCTCCAAACAACTTACCATCATAACCACTATCAAAACCAGTCGTAGTTCCATCTATATAATAAAAATTTGAGTATCTACTTGTAGCTCCATCAGAAAGGAAAAGGTGTATTTCTGGTCTTGATGATTTTTGAAATGTATCAGCACCTTCAGCTGTGTCTGCAAGATGATTTGTGTCACTAATATCAAAGGTTAAATTTGTATCAACTGCAGCTTCAATGAAAAAACCCTGACCTGGTGCAATTTCATAAGTCGAATGTAAACCAGATGTTTTTGTATCATAAGAACTACCATTCCAAAAATAAGCTTCAGTTTCTGCTAAAACTGTTGTTTTAGGATTGTCGACATAGAAATCTCCTAAGTTTAAAAATGATGTAAATGGATTTCCAACCAGGTTAAAATTACTAACATCTGTTGTTATTGGGCTAGTTTGGCTAGAAGTGTTTATTCCAGTACCAATAAATGTAACAGTTGTAGAACTTGATGTGATGACACCATAACCTTGACCAACGTTAAATAAACCAGTATTACTATCATCAGATTGTAAATATCTCCAATAACCTGTTTCTGTATCTCCAGCTCCAGTGTCTGTATCATAAGATGTGTTATCATACCAACTTAGTCCTTTGTTATTGTTTTGCCCAGATGTTACTGAATTAGCAGTAGCCCAATCATCATTATAAGTGTCAACAGCTACAGGTGATGACATATAATACCATTGACTACCATTTGTAAGAGTTCTATTATAAGTAACATTAGCAGTAAAAGTATTTGTAGCTTTTAATGTTGCCCCAGATGCTATTGTTAAATAATTTACGGTAACTACTGAAGTAACTGTAGGATAGTTTATTAAACCAGAAGAGATATATACATTATCACTTGAAATAGGTACTGATCCAGTTGCCCAATTAAGAGCATTTGACCAGTTAGTGCTAGAACTACCATCCCATGAAACTTGAGTTGGATTTAAAGTTCCTAAGCTTGTGATTCCTTTTGAAAAATCGGAATCATCTATATCAGTATCTGTACCATTAGGAATTCTTTGCACTGATTCATCACCAATCGTACCTGCATTTCCACTAGGAGCTTCGACAGCTCCTGCTCCAAGAGTGACAGTATCTATAATTACACCACCAGAATCTTTTAGGTTTATTGTAATACTGTTATTCATTTTACCAGTTCCATCAACATCTCCTAAAACTAAAAAATCCCCAATTTCTGTATTAGTAAAAGTACCAGAGCCAGAAGTAATATAATTAGAATCATCAAAAGCTCCAGTGCTTGTTAAGGCACCAATAACATTTGTTCCGTCAAGTAATTCTATTGTCCAGTTAGTTAGGTTAAGCCCTGCAGTTTTAATATATAATTCAATAAATTCATCAGTTCCCTGGTTAATTGAGCCAGTACCTAAAATACCATTAAAATCGTTAGTACTCCAGTCTTGTTGAGGATCAGTGACTATCTCATTAATAATTACACTTTGACCAAAAGAGGTGGTTAGATTTAATATTACAGCAAGTAATATTAAACCTTTAATACTGTCTCTTATACACATCTGACGCTGCCGACGACTCCTTACGTG
>CAJXTJ010000018.1 GCA_913061165.1 uncultured Polaribacter sp. | reverse complement strand
CTCGCCTACTTAAAAACCTAGTTAACCTAAATATTGTCGCATAGCAATGCGGTGCTCTGGAAGACTTTTATCGTAATTCTCTATTAATAACTCTAAAATAAGAGCAGGCTTTACGCCCACTTCTGCTTTGTTATTGTATTTAGAAACATATAGGTTATAGGTTTCATTTATTTTTTCAAAAATTAAAAAATGCGTTTCATTTAAGACTGTAAAACAAATTTCATTTCCTGAAAAACTATTAGATGCGTCTTTAAAGAAATTTGAAAACTCGAAATACTTAAATACGTTTTCCATACGTTATATTAATTCTGCAGATAACCCCAATTGTAATAACTTAGAGCATCTTGGTTCTAAATCTTTAAACTCGCCAGACTTTACGGTGCATTTCCCTTTATAATGCACTAAAGTTGCACATTGCTCTGCTTGCTCTAGCGTATGCTCACAAACATCTATTAAAGAATTAATTACATGATCGAAGGTATTTACATCATCATTGTGTAAAACAATCTCATGCTGAAAAACTTCTTTTTCTAGAACGTCTACTTCTTCTTGAATTTTTTCTTTTGTACTCATGCTATAAAAATAAAAAATACTTTTTAATTATTATATTTTAAGGCAACCCAATTATTTCTTTGAATAAATTTCTCTAACTTTAAGCCGTATTTAGATACCTCAGCATCTATTACCGGAATGTCTTGTTCGTAAAAACCACTTAACAATAAGATACCGCCTTCTTGTAAACAGTTTGTATACACTTTCATGTCCATTAAAAGTATGTTCCTATTAATATTAGCGATGATAACATCATACTTTTTATCTACTAAAAGTGTAGCATCTCCTTCATATACAGAAATATTTTCACAATTATTACGTGTAACATTCTCTATAGAATTCTCATAACACCAATTATCAATATCTATGGCATCTAAAGGTTTTGCTCCTTTCATTTCAGCAAAAATTGCTAAAATTCCGGTTCCGCAACCCATATCTAATACCTTTTTATTTTCTAAATCTAACTGCAATAAATGCTGCACCATCATGTGTGTAGTTTCATGATGCCCGGTGCCAAAACTCATTTTTGGCTCTATTACAATATCATATTTTAAATTCGGATTTTCATGAAATGGTGCACGTATACTCACCAAATCATCTACCTGAATTGGCTCGAAATTCTTTTCCCACTCTGCATTCCAATTTGTTTGAGGCACTTCATTGAGATTATATTCAATAGAGAATTCATCTGAATTTAACACAAAAACATCGGCCAAAATCTCCGCACTCCAATCTGTTTTCTGAATATAAGCCGTTACACCATTTTCAGTTTCTACAAAACTTTCAAAACCCACATTTCCTAATTCTGCTATTAGAATTTCAGAAATTGGCTCTTTTGGTGAAAATGTAAAATTATATTCTATATAAATATTGTCCATAGTTATTAAATCAAAAAAAATGCATCAAGATTAAAAAAATCTTAATGCAAATTTATTAGTTTTCTTTGAAACTATACTACTTAGATAGCATTAATAATTCCTGTAAAATCATTTACACTTAAAGCTGCACCACCAATTAAGCCACCATCTACATCTGGCTTTGAGAAAATTTCTTCTGCATTTGCAGGTTTTACACTTCCACCGTATAAGATAGATACATTGTCTGCTACTTTTTTATCGTATTGCTTTTCTATAATACCTCTTATAAAAGCATGCATTTCTTGTGCTTGTTCTGGACTTGCAGTTTCTCCTGTACCAATTGCCCAAACAGGCTCATACGCCAAAATAATACTTTTCCAATCTTTTGCTTCTATATGAAATAATCCGTTTTTTAACTGGCTTTCTACAACAGCAAAATGATTTTCTGATTTTCTATCTTCTAACAACTCTCCAAAACAGAAAATTGCTTCCATTCCTTTTTCTAATACAGTAGTTACTTTTTCAGCCAAAGCAGCATCTGTTTCATTAAAATAGGTTCTTCTTTCTGAGTGTCCTAAAATTACAGTTTGCACACCAATAGCTTTTAACATATCTGCAGAAATCTCTCCAGTATACGCCCCGTTTGCAGCTTGATGCATGTTTTGTGCAACTACCTCTATCTGAGATCTTCTTGCAGCTTTTACAGCATACGATAAATTAACAAAAGTGGGTGCAACAATTACACGCGTATTTTTAAGCTCGTTTGCTTTGATTGCTTTTTTTAAATCTTTTATTAAGTTTTTACTTTCTTCTTTATCGTTATTCAACTTCCAGTTACCTGCAACAATCTTTGTTCTCATAATTATAATTTTAGAAGCTTCTAGAAGCTTTTTCAACATTTGTTTAGGCTGTAAATTTAAGAAATGGAAAGGGAACTTATCCTTGCAAATGAAAATAGTTACTAAAACGATTTATATGCCAAATTTTAAAGCTGCTACTATCGCAGAATCGGATGCACTTGTTGCTTTAAAGAGCGTAATTTTTCCTTGCGCATCGATTACCATATATCTAGGTATCCAACTTAAATTAATAAAATCTACAAAATCGCCAGTCTTCATTCCTTTTGGCAAGTTGTAATGTGCTCCTTTTATTTGAAACCTTTCAATGCCTTTTCTCCAAGCATCTTTGTTTTCGTCTACAGATAAAAATAAAAAAACAACCTCTGGATATTCTTTTTGAAGATTTCTAACACTGGGCAAACCTTTGATGCAATCTCCACACCAAGAAGCCCAAACATCAATAAGCACCTTCTTGCCTTTGTATTTTTGTAACATTTCTTCTATAGTAAATACGGTGTTATTTAGACTATAAACAGTATCACTTAAAGCTGCTTTAGAAAAATGAATAGGCTTCTCTACAGTACAACTTGCAAACAGTATTATTAAAACTAGGGATATTTTTTTCATGAGTACTTGGCATTTTTTAAAATTTTTGTCTTCTTTCCTTTTTAAAACTTACAAAATAAAGACTAAATTAAGTATTTTTGTAGAACTTTATAAAAATTATGACAACACAAGAATTAGTAGCGCAAATAAAAAAGAAGAAATCTTTTTTATGTATTGGATTAGATGTTGATGTAGACAAGATTCCTTCTCATCTATTAAGTAACGAAGATCCTATTTTTGCATTTAACAAAGCTATTATAGATGCTACCCATCATTTTTGCGTTGCCTACAAACCAAACACTGCTTTTTATGAAGCTTATGGTTTAAAAGGATGGAAATCTTTAGAAAAAACAATTAACTATCTAAACGAAACGTATCCTGAAATTTTTACAATTGCAGATGCTAAACGTGGAGATATTGGAAATACTTCGGCAATGTATGCAAAAGCTTTTTTTGAAGATTTAGCTTTTGACTCCGTTACTGTTGCACCTTATATGGGCAAAGATTCTATTGAACCTTTCTTAACCTTTAAAGACAAGCATACCATTATGCTAGCGCTAACTTCGAACGAAGGTGCTTTTGATTTTCAAACAAAGAAAATAAACGAGAAAGAAGTTTACAAACACGTATTAGAGACTTCAAAAACCTGGAAAAATTCAGAAAACTTAATGTATGTGGTGGGCGCTACGAAAGCAGAATACTTTAAAGAAATTAGAAAAATAGTACCGAACTCTTTTTTACTAGTACCAGGCGTGGGTGCACAAGGGGGAAGCTTACAAGATGTTTGTAAATATGGTTTGACTAAAGATATAGGATTGCTAATAAACTCTTCTAGAGGAATTATTTATGCTTCTAAAGATTTAAATTTTGCGAAAGATGCTGCTTTAAAGGCAAAAGAATTGCAGATTCAAATGCAGTCATTTTTATAAAGCACTTATTATTTAAAAGTATCTGTTTTTTTATCATACCCATATGGGCAATGCTTGCATCCACTTTTACAACAAGAACCTCTTTTTAAATGGAATTGTGCTGTAAAAACGCGATAACCTTGCTCGTTTTCATAATAATCTCCTTCTTCTAGCGGTATTCTTTTGTTGTACATTTTGCAAAAATAATATATTTAAACATAAAAAAAGCGTTCAAAAGAACGCTAATTTTAGATTATTTATTTTTCCCTGGAGGAAACCTTGAAACAATTTCTTTTACAAACTCTTTAATTCTTTCTTCCTTTTTTTCTCTATTTTGAATTTTCAAAGCACCAGTTCCAACTCCTTGCCAAACCAACTCTTTCTTTTCTTTGTCTATAAAGTCTATAAAGAGTGTTCCTTCTGTATATTGCGAAATGTTTACAGTATTATTCATACCATTTCCCATCCATGGATTCCAACCCCAGCCAAAACCGTAACCAAAATTATTATTTTGATTGACATTTACTTTTTCTCTAGATTTTGTAAAAATACTTACCAACATCTCTGGATTTTCTGATTTCACCAAACCTAAAAGAGAAAGCTCTGCCTCAATTGCTCTTAAAATTCTTTTCTTATCTAAGTCAGAAATTTCAGCTTTATCTATTCCTGTTTTGTAAAAAGCGAATGTTTTATACTTCTTAAAATCTACTTTACTATCGTAATCTACAGCTACTTTTACAGCACTGCAGGAAGAAAATAAAATTACTAGTGTTAATAATAATGGTTTTATAAATTTCATTAGAAAGTATTTAAGGATTAATTACACTCAAATATAACCAAAAACTATGCCAAATCAAATACATCCGACACGTAAGAAGTGAATTAATAAAACGTTAAAGATTTGCATAATATTTTATGATTTTCGTAAATTGCAAGTCTAAAAATAAACATTTATTACGAATGGAACAAATTACAACTTATAAACCTACTCATAAAGTTCGAATTGTAACTGCTGCTGCGCTGTTTGATGGCCATGATGCTGCAATCAATATTATGCGTAGAATTATTCAGTCTACTGGAGTTGAGGTGATTCATTTAGGACATGATAGAAGTGTAGAAGAGGTTGTAAATTGCGCCATTCAAGAAGATGTAAATGCCATTGCAATTACATCTTACCAAGGCGGGCACAATGAGTATTTTAAATATATGTATGATTTACTGCAAGAAAAAGGTGCAGGACACATTAAAATTTTTGGTGGCGGTGGTGGTGTAATTCTTCCTAAAGAGATTAAAGACCTAATGGACTATGGAATTACCAGAATTTATGCTCCAGATGATGGCAGAGCATTAGGCTTGCAAGGAATGATTAATGATTTGGTACAAACTTCTGATTTTGCTCTTGGAGATGTATTAGATGTTTCTATGGAAAGTTTAGCTAATAAAGAAATTGGAAGCATTGCAAGAGTAATTTCTTCTGCAGAGAATTTCCCAGAAGTTGCAAAAGCAACTTTAGATAAAATACATACAAAAAATAAAAATTCTAAAACGCCGGTTTTAGGAATTACAGGAACTGGTGGTTCTGGTAAGTCTTCATTAGTAGACGAATTGGTGCGACGGTTTTTAGTAGATTTCCCAAATAAAACAGTGGGTTTAATTTCTGTAGATCCGTCAAAAAGAAAAACAGGTGGCGCACTTTTAGGAGATAGAATTCGCATGAATGCTATTAATAATTCGCGTGTTTACATGCGTTCTTTAGCAACTCGTCAATCTAATTTAGCGCTTTCTAAGTATGTAAATGAAGCTGTGCAGGTTTTAAAAGCTGCCGAATTCGATTTAATTATTTTAGAAACTTCTGGAATCGGGCAATCGGATACCGAAATTATAGAACATTCAGATACTTCTTTATATGTGATGACGCCTGAGTTTGGCGCTGCAACGCAGTTAGAAAAAATAGACATGCTTGATTTTGCTGATTTGGTTGCTCTAAACAAGTTTGATAAAAGAGGTGCTTTAGATGCGGTTAGAGATGTGAAGAAACAATACATGCGCAACAATAATTTGTGGCATATTCATATGGATGACATGCCGGTTTACGGCACCATTGCCTCTCAATTTAATGATCCAGGAATGAATACTTTGTATAAAGGTATAATGGACACGTTGGTTGAAAAAACAGGCGCTGATTTAAAATCGACCCTAGAAATTACCAAAGAAATGTCGGAGAAAATATTTGTAATTCCGCCAGCAAGAGTAAGGTATTTGTCTGAAATTGCAGAAAGCAATAGAGGTTATGATAAAAAAGTAGATGACCAAGTTATTGTTGCTCAGAAGCTTTATGGTATTCACCAAACAATTGAATCCATCACAAACGCATCCGCAGAAATTATTAAAACGGGTTTAAATGAAGATGAAATTATTTCTCTTGAACTTCCCGAAGACGACAAAGCATTTTTAAAACTACTTTTTGCACAGTTCGAAAAAGTAAAGTTAAATTTTGATCCTTACAATTGGGAAATACTTTTAAACTGGCAAGAAAAGGTTCAGAAATACAAAGACCCTGTATACACGTTTAAGGTTCGTGATAAAGAAATACATATAGAAACACACAGCGAGTCGCTGTCGCACACACAGATACCTAAGATAAGTTTGCCTAAATACAAGGCTTGGGGAGATTTATTACGTTGGAATTTACAAGAAAATGTTCCTGGAGAATTTCCGTATGCAGCAGGCTTGTATCCGTTTAAAAGAACGGGTGAAGACCCAACAAGAATGTTTGCAGGTGAAGGTGGCCCCGAAAGGACCAATAGAAGATTTCATTATGTAAGTTTGGGCATGGATGCAAAACGTCTTTCTACGGCTTTTGATTCTGTTACTTTATATGGTAATGATCCTGGAAGAAGACCCGACGTATACGGTAAAATTGGAAATGCAGGAGTTTCTATTTGTTGTTTAGATGATGCTAAAAAATTATATTCTGGGTTTGACTTGAGTCATCATATGACTTCTGTTTCCATGACCATTAATGGCCCTGCTCCAATGCTATTAGGGTTCTTTATGAATGCTGCCATTGACCAGAATTGCGAAAAATACATTACAGAAAACAAATTAGAAAAACTGGTTGATGCAACATTCAAAAAAAATTACGAATCAAAAGGCTTAGAAAGACCCACGTATCAAGGAATTTTACCTGAAGGAAATAATGGTTTAGGGTTGATGCTGTTAGGATTAACTGGAGATTTAGTTTTACCATCAGAAATATATCAACAAATTAAAAAAGACACTTTAACACAAGTTAGAGGAACCGTACAAGCTGATATTTTGAAAGAAGATCAAGCACAAAATACCTGTATTTTTTCTACAGAATTTGCGTTGCGATTAATGGGAGATGTGCAAGAATATTTCATAGAAAAGCAAGTAAGAAATTTTTATTCGGTTTCTATATCAGGGTATCATATTGCAGAAGCCGGTGCAAATCCAATTACACAATTGGCATTGACCTTGTCTAACGGATT
Source organism: uncultured Polaribacter sp. (assembly GCA_913061165.1). Lineage (GTDB taxonomy): Bacteria > Bacteroidota > Bacteroidia > Flavobacteriales > Flavobacteriaceae > Polaribacter. The sequence continues at coordinate 17,675 of CAJXTJ010000018.1, read as the reverse complement.
TACCTATGTTGAGTATTACCTAAGTCGTGGAATGGATATTAATAAATTCGGACCTAACTTATCTTTTTTCTTTTCAAACGGAATTGATCCGGAATACTCTGTAATTGGAAGAGTTGCACGTAAAATTTGGGCAAAAGCAATGAAACATAAGTACGGTGCAAATCCAAGGGCACAGATGTTAAAGTATCATATTCAGACCTCTGGCCGTTCTTTACACGCGCAAGAAATTGATTTTAATGACATTAGAACTACGTTGCAAGCGTTGTATGCAATTAACGACAATTGTAACTCTTTACATACAAATGCGTATGACGAAGCAATTACAACGCCTACCGAAGAATCTGTAAGAAGAGCCATGGCAATTCAATTAATTATCAACAAAGAGTTGGGATTGACCAAGAATGAAAACCCCATACAAGGTGCATTTATTATTGAAGAATTAACAGATTTAGTGGAAGAAGCCGTTTTATTAGAATTCGATAGAATTACTGAACGTGGCGGTGTTTTAGGTGCTATGGAAACCATGTATCAGCGTTCTAAAATACAGGAGGAAAGCATGTATTATGAGACATTAAAACACAACGGAGAATTTCCTATTATTGGTGTAAATACCTTTTTAAGTTCTAAAGGATCTCCAACGGTGCAACCCGAAGAAGTAATTCGTGCAACAGAAAAAGAGAAGCAATTTCAGATTGAAACGAAAGAAAAGCTAAACAAGGCAAATCTTAAAAATGTGGAACAGCAAATTGCGATTTTACAAGAAGCTGCGATTCAGAATGAAAATTTATTTGATAAGTTAATGGAAGCAACCAAGGTTTGTTCTTTAGGACAAATTACAGAAGCGTTGTTTAAAGTTGGCGGACAATACAGAAGAAATATGTAAGCTACAAATAAACAAGTCTTTTGAACGTTACTGTTTGAATAGCCCAGGCAAATTTATAGTAGTTTATTAAAAGAATAAAAATAATTTCTGAAATGAAAACCTTAAAGTAGAAATAAGAAGGTAAAGTTTCATAGAATAATCTGCAAAATTTTTGCGAATTATTATATTAAATTATATTTTAAAGCTGAAAACAGCTTGTTTTAGTCATTAAAACGGAGAAAAAAACATTTTTGTTGACTTTTTTAACACTTTCTTTAAACATTTTTTATAAATTTGCTTTTTAGCTTTAACAGTATAGTCTTTTATGAAAAATAATTTAGCGAACATGATGTGTTTAGATTTTTTTACACCATCTCAAGATGAGCAAGATTATGGCACTATAAAAGAAGTAATAAAACCTTCAAACGAGATTCAAACGCCTATAATTAGTTTCGATTTCTACATTAATTCTTTTACTACAGAAGTAAATAAATTGAATAGAGAAAGAGATATCAATTCTATAAAAGAATTTAGCAATAAGTTTCAATGGAATGACAATCTTGATGAAATTTTTAAAGATATAGACTTTGAAACCATTGTTCTTACCAATGAGAAACAAGAAATTTTATGGGTAAATGCCGGATTTAAGGAAATGACAGGCTACACAAAAACCTTTGCCTTAAAAAAAACACCGTCTTTTCTGCAAGGCAAGAATACATGTGAAATAACTAAAAAAAGAATTCGTAACAAAATACTAACGAACGAACCTTTTAAAGAAATTGTCTTAAATTACAAAAAAGACAAAACTCCTTACAAATGTGAAATAAACGTATTTCCACTATCTCACAAAAATACTACACATTACATTGCCCTAGAAAGAGCTATCTAAGCTAAATCTTATCATTCTTAACAAAGCAGGAATCTATTTCACTATAATTTAATTACTTTTATCTTTTAAAGATTTAAGGTGAAAAATAAAAAATTGATTAGTAAAGAACTAGAAGACTTTTACAACAAAGCATCTGAAGAAACCCGTTTAGAAAAAGGGATGGGAATTTTTGAGTTTGAACGTATTAAGGAACTCATAGAAAAACACATTTCAAAGTCAAACAGTACAATTATTGATATTGGTGGTGGTACCGGAAAGTATTCTGAATGGTTGGCTAAAAAAGGGCATACAGTTCATTTGATAGAACCTGTTTTAAAGCATATAAAACTTGCTGAAAAAAGGGCAAAAAAACTTCAAAATCCTTTTACTGTTGCGATTGGTGAAGCTAAAAACGTACCCTATAAAGACAATACTGCAGACTTAGTAATTTTACACGGACCTTTATATCATTTACAAAAAAGAGAAGATAGAGTTGCTGCAATTATAGAAGCAAAAAGAGTCCTTAAAAAAGGAGGAATTATTTTAGGGTTCGCAATTAATGCAACAGCTTCTACAGTTGTTGGTTTAATGAATGGTATGATTCATGCAAACACATTCTTTGACATGTGTAAAGAGGAACTAACTACCGGAATTCATAACGTACCAAAAGATTTTCCTTTTTTATTGGCAGATGCTTTTTACCACAAACCACAAGATTTAAAATTAGAGTTTTCAGAACAAAACCTCAACTTCATAAACCTTTTTGCAGTAGAAGGAATGATTTGGTTAGACAACGAATACTTTGCAAATATGATTGATAAGAAAAAATCAAAGACATTAAAAGCGTTGCAAAACCTTACACAGAATGATGAGTATTTGTTACCTTTTAGTCCGCATATGATGATTGCTGTTAAAAAATAAAGTAGTTGGAAAACAAAAAAGAGCATTGGAATATTTGTAAGAAATGCAACGGTACCGGAAAAAGAACGAAACGTCTTTCTAAAAAAGTACAGCAGCAATATAAAATAACAATTGCACAATTTGAAAAATCAAACCCTAACAAAACACCTCCGGAGCGCCCAAAAGGACAACTAGATACTTGCTTAAATTGCAAAGGAGCTGGTATCATTACAGCAGCTAAATTTCCGCTAGTAGCGGAAGAAAAATACCCACATGTTGCTATTATTGGAGGCGGAATTGGAGGCGTTGCTTTAGCGGTAGCGTGTCTGCACCGCGGAATCCCTTTTACCTTGTATGAACGAGATGCTAATTTTAACGCGAGATCTCAAGGTTACGGACTTACTTTACAACAAGGAAGTAAGGCTATCGCGGGATTAGGTATCTGCTCTTTAGAAGCCGGAATAACCTCAACCCGACATTTAGTGCACACAATAAATGGAAAAATAATTGGGGAATGGGGTGTTAGAAAATGGGGAAGAGATAATTCAAAAGAAGCACCAAAACGAAAAAACATACACATTGCGAGACAATCTTTGCGCCTAGCTTTGTTACAACAACTAGGTACAGAAAATACTATTAAATGGGGACATCAATTATTAGATTTAAAAGAAGCCGAAAATGGTAATGTTGCACTAAAATTTCAAGTAAACGGAAAAATAAAAAGTAGCACCACAAATCTCGTGGTTGGAGCGGATGGTATTCGAAGCACGGTAAGAAAACAAGTTATTGGCAACACTATTACTCCTCTAAAATATTTAGACTGTATTGTTATTTTAGGTATTTGCGCATTAGAAAAGTTAAAAGACATTGAATCTTCTTTGCTAGATTCAGCTACTGTATTCCAAACTGCAAATGGTAATGAACGTATTTATATGATGCCATATAGCAAAGATGCGGTAATGTGGCAACTGAGTTTCCCTATGCTAGAAAAAGAAGCAAAAGCGCTAAGCAAGAGAGGATCAAAGGCATTAAAAGAAGAAGCCTGTCGCAGAACACAATGGCACGTTCCTATTCCTCAAATTTTAAAAGCTACTCCAGAAGCACAAGTTTCTGGATATCCTGTGTATGACCGCGTACTACTTTCACCAATATTCTTAGAAAAAGCAACGAATGTTACCCTTATTGGAGATGCTGCACATCCAATGAGTCCGTTTAAAGGGCAAGGTGCAAACCAAGCGTTGCTGGATGCATTGTCATTAGCCAGAATGATCACAAAAAAATGTAACCCAGGTACTAATTGGAAAACAATCAACATCAAAAAAAACATCTTAAACTCTTTTGAAGCTGAAATGATAGCACGAAGTGCGTCTAAAGTAGTAGCTTCTAGACAAGCTGCAAAGCTATTACATTCTACAATTGTACTAAAGGAAGGCGATGGCCCAAGAGGAAAACACCGAGATAAATAAGAGCTAGAATAGCACTATTTAACTAAAATAAAATACTAAAAATGATTGAAAAACTAAAAAATAGCGACTTAGAAATAGCTAAAAAAATGCGACTTATTTTTCAAGCATCCTATAAGGTAGAAGCTACATTATTAAACGCTACAAATTTTCCTCCGTTAAAAAGACCTCTAGAAAATTATACAGAAAGTAATACTGAATTTTACGGATACTCAATAAACAAAGTCCTTGCTGCAGTTGTTGAAATTGACATCAACAACAACTACATACTTATAAGAAGCTTAGTAGTACACCCAGATTTTTTTAGACAAGGTATTGCAGGAAAGTTAATAAAATTTGTTTTCGAAACCTTTAAATCGAATTTATTTGTAGTTGAAACAGGCCTTGAAAATGGCCCAGCTACAAAGTTATATGAAAAATTTGGTTTTGTAGAAGTGCATCAATGGGATACGAACCACGGAATAAGAAAAATAAAATTTGAGAAGCATACAAAAAACAAAACAAGTATCTAAAAAGTACGCGTTTTAACGGACTGCCTTTTTTATTATTAAATGAAGTGTTTAAAATAAATAACAGTACTGGTAAGCCTTATTTCCTCCACTTAATACCACAGCCAACACTCGGTTTCTGGTTTTCTAAAACCTCTTTATTTTCAAGTAAATTATCCATCACATTTCGAATATCTTGTCCTGATACTGGTTTTCCATTTCCAGGTCTAGCAGCATCTAATTGTCCATGATACACCGATTTTAAATCGGCATCAAAAACATAAAAATCTGGAGTGCAAGCTGCATCGTATGCTTTTGCAACCTCTTGACTTTCATCATATAAATACGGAAAAGGATAGTTTAACTCTTTTGCAACCTGCTGCATCAATTCCGGTCGGTCTTCTGGGTAGTTCTCAATTTCATTGCTACTCACCGCTATGAATTGTATGCCTTTTGCTTGGTATTCATTTGCCATTTGCACCAACGCTGTATTTACATGAATTACAAACGGACAATGATTACAGATAAACATAATTACAGTTCCTTTTTCTCCTTTTGCCTCCGCTAAAGAGAGAAAGGTATTATTTACCGTGTTTATTAAGGTAAAATCTGGTGCGATTGTGCCTGTTTTAAATTCGTTGGATTCTGTTAGCGCCATTTACTAGTTTTTAGTGTTTAGTGTTTAGTCCACATGTCATTTCCAAATGAGCTTTTTAGCGATTGAGGAATTTCTTTCTAATAACAAGATTTTTCATCATGCCCTCTCTGAATGACAGTAAAGCTCTATACCTCTTCTGCCAATGCCTTTGCACAGATATAACCACCTGTCCAAGCATTCTGAAAATTAAAGCCACCCGTTACGGCGTCTATATTTAAAACTTCACCCACAAAAAAAAGGTTGTTGTGCTTTCTGCTTTCAAAACGTTTAAAGTTAATTTCTTTTAAATCTACACCACCAGCGGTTACAAATTCTTCTTTAAAAGTAGTTCTACCGTTTGCATTGTAGATTCCTTTTGTAAGCTGATTTGCTAATTTCTCTAATTGAGCATTATTTAAATCTGCCCAATTTTGGGTTTTAGAAATATCAGAGAACAAAACAAAACGCTCCCACAATCTTCTAGAAACTTCTGTAAAAGGCGATTTTAAAATAACTGTTTTACGAGGTTCTTTCTTTTTTAAATTCAGTAAAACATTTAAAACTTTATCTGTGGGTCTAGACAACCAATTTACTTCTACGTTGTATTGATAGTGTTTGTCAGCCAAAATTCTTGCGCCAAAAGCAGATAATTTTAACACTGCCGGGCCACTCATACCCCAATGTGTAATTAACAGCGGACCAGATGCTTCTAATTTTGTTCCAGAAATAGTTACTGTTGCATGTGGCACAGAAGTTCCTAATAAATCTACCAATCTCTTATCGTTAATATTAAAAGTGAATAAAGAAGGTACTGGAGCTACAACTGCATGGTCTAAAGTTTCGCACAATTCCCATACTTTTTTAGAACTTCCTGCAGCAATTACCAATTGATCTGCTTCAAAGACTTGCTCTTTTGTATGGATGCTCCACGTATCATCTTGCTTTGTTACCGCATTTACTCCGTGATTTGTTAATACTTTAATCCCTAAAGTATCTACTGATTTTTGAAAACAATCTATAATCGCCTGACTTGTATTCGCCTCTGGAAAAACACGATTGTCACCTTCAATTTTTAACGGCACCCCGCGATTATCAAACCACTCAAACGTATCGCCTGTCATAAATTGATGAAAAGGCCCTAATAATTCTTTTTCTCCTCTTGGATAAAATTTCACCAATTCCTTTGGTTCAAAGCACGCATGTGTAACGTTGCATCTTCCTCCTCCAGATATCTTTACTTTCTGTAAGACATCTTTTCCTTTTTCAAGAATAGTAACCTCTAAATCAGGATTACTTTCTTTGGCATTAATCGCCGTAAAATATCCTGCTGCTCCACCTCCAATAATTACTATTTTTTTCATTTTTTATGTTTTAGACGGCATTTTTTTTATTCTAAAGTTAGAAAATTGTGCCGTCTTCTTGATTTATAAAATCATTTCTGAATAGGAAAGGATTGTTTCATATCCTTTATTTTTAAAATACGTTGATGTTTGCTCATTTCCTGTTACCATAACAAAATCTCCACCCCAAGCACCTAAGCTTTTTATTTCTCCGAAATAATCAGAGAATAATTTTTCTTTTACTGGTTTTAATTGAATAATTGAACTAATGATTTGCTCATGCGCCACAATCAATTTATTGAATTCGGTAACGGTACTTGCTTTTAAAAACTGCTCTGAAATAGCTGAAACTGCCAAAATTTCTTTCTGAAAATTAAGACCACTTTCTCTAAATTTAGCAATACCTTCTTTAGAATCTTGTTTCTGATTTAAATGTACAAAAAACAAATTCTCCTTAAAACTAGGATTGAATACCACCTGCGCTACTACTGGTTTTTTATCTTCAATTTGATAAAATATAGGCGTATTGTTCTGTGCGCATGCAATATCATAACCACTTCCTTTAAAAGAGTTCCACAACAACTGAAAAGCATCTACCTCTGCCCATTTAGCAATAGAATTTATTAAGGTTGATGAAGTTCCTAATCCCCAATTTCTAGGAAAAGATAAAGTCGTTTTTATGACAAATCCTGATACTGCATTTAAAAACGATGGATTCATTCTTTTTGCTTCTTTCAAAATATCTAATAAGGTCTCTGCAATTACCTCTGCATTGCCTTCTTTATTGGAATTAAAACTACAGCTTACCAAACGTAATTTTTTTAAATCGAAAACTGCTTCAAACCAACAATCTCCAGAATGCGTAAAACTTCCCCAGATAATTTGTGGTTCTGGAATACTTTCTACTAACAAATCTTGTCCAAATTTTGTTGGCAAGGCTAAAGACTTGGCTCCGTCTAAGACCAAGTATTCACCGGTTAATAAGAGTTTTCCGTTTGAGTAGTAATTTTTCAAAATTTTTATTTTTTTTCTTGCAACAACAAGAATATTTTAGGTACTGTTTTAATACTTAAACGCCCTAATTGAGTGTTTCTCTTAATGCATTAAACTTAGAAACTACAGCAGCATGAGAAACTGTTTTTCCGTCGAAATATTTTGTGATTTCCTCTTTTTCTAAATGGGTTACACCCAACTGATTTAAGATGTTCTGCAAATGCATCTTCATATGACCATGCTGAATTCCTTTGGTTGTTAAAGCTCTTAAAGCTGCAAAATTCTGAGCCAAACCAGCTGTTGCCATAATTTGCATTAAGTCTTTTGCAGATGGCTTTTGCAACATTTCTAAAGACAACTTTGCTAAAGGATGCAATGCGGTAATACCACCAACAGTACCTATGGCCAAAGGCAACACTAACCAAAACTTAAAAATACCGTTATCTATGCTGCAATGAGAAAGACTTGTATACCTTCCTGATCGCGCGGCATAAGCATGCGCCCCAGCCTCTACTGCTCTAAAATCATTTCCTGTTGCAATAACTACGGCGTCTATTCCGTTCATAATTCCTTTATTATGTGTTACCGCTCTATAAGGTTCTACTTCTGCAATTTTAACTGCCTGGTAAAATTTCTCTGCAAATTTCTGCGGATTCTCACCACCTAAATCTTCAATCTTGCAACTTACTTCTGCTCTTACCAAGCATTCTGGAACGTAATTTGATAAAATACTCATTACTATTTCAATTTCATCAGTTCTAAATTGAGTAGCTATTGCTTCTAAACAAGAGTTGATAAAGTTGGCTCCCATAGAGTCTTTAGTTTCAAAGGTGATGTGCAACTGGTAGTAATTTTCTAATGCATCCGTTTTATCAACCAATTGTATGTCTAAAATTCCACCACCACGTTTTTCCATGTTTTTGGTAATGGAAGCCGTTGCAGCGTATAATTTGCTTTTGATATTATTGAAATAGGTTTCTAAACTGTCCTTTTCACCCGCATATATAAAGTGTACCTGTCCAATTTTAGTAGTTCCTAAAACGGTTGTTTTAAAGCCACCTTTTGTGCTCCAAAACTTGGCAACTAAAGAGGCTGCAGCAACTACAGAGCTTTCTTCTGTAACCATTGGTATTGTGTATTCCTCATTATTTATCAAAAAATTTGGAGCAACACCCAACGGTAAATAAAAATTAGAAATCGTGTTTTCTATAAAATCGTCATGCAACTGTTGCAACTTTGTAGTATCGTTCCAATATTGCTTTATGGTAGCAATTGTAATTGAACTATTCTTAAAATAGTTTTCTGCCAACCAATTTATTTTTTCCTCTTTTGTAAACTTAGAAAAACCCGATATTTTCTTACTCATTTCTTGTGCTATAATCTATCTAGAACAAATATAAATCAATCCGCTAAAACATTACACAATATTCAAGATTTCTCGTTTTTTAAAACATTTTTTGCGAATTTTTACGTAAACTTGACGAACCTTTATTAAAATCGATGTACTTAATGAACAGAATCTTCATTTTAGCAACTATTATTTTACTTGCTAGTTGTAAAACAAGCACAATAACAATCAACAATACTTCAGAATTAAAAGAAATTACATTAAATGAAATTTGGGATGGTACTTTTTCTCCGGAAAGAATGAATGCCTTAAATGCAATGAACGGCGATTTTTATTCCTTATTAAATCGCGGTACTTTTGGAAACACAACAGTAGATAAATACAGTTATAAAACTTTAGAAAAAGTTGAAACAATTGTAAGCAGCGCAAATTTAGAGGGCCTAAAAAATTTTTCCTCGTATACTTTTAACAAAGAAGAATCTTCATTGATTTTAGGAACTAACTTCAAAAAAATATACAGACGTTCTTTCACTGGTACTTTTTATTACTACCATATCGCCTCTAAAAAACTTACCTTAATAGGAGAAGATATTCAAGAGCCTCGTTTTTCTCCAGACAGTAAAAAAATAGCGTATGCTAAAAGTAATAATATTTATATTTTAAATTTAAGCAATGGCAATGTAGTTACACAAGTTACAAAAGATGGTAAATTTAATGAAATTATTAACGGAATTACAGATTGGGTATATGAAGAAGAGTTTGGCTTTGTAAGTGCTTTTGAATGGAGTAAAAACAGCAACTATTTGGCTTTTTTACGCTTTGATGAAAGCAAGGTACCTACTTTTTCTATGGATCTCGTGGGAACCGATAATTACCCCAAGCAGCAAGTTTTTAAATACCCAAAAGCAGGAGAAAAAAATGCAGTGGTAACCTTACACATGTATGTGCTTTCTTCTCAAGAAACCAAAAATATTGATTTGGGAGATTACGAGTACATTCCTAGAATTAAATGGTCTCATGACGCCAATTTTTTGGTAGCCACTACTTTAAATCGGCATCAAAACAACCTAAAGCTTCATAAAGTAAATGCTTTTAACAATAGTTCAAGTTTCTTATTAGAAGAAACAGACAAGGCCTATATTAATATTACAGACAATCTTACTTTTTTAAATGACAACAGTTTTATTTGGACCAGCGAAAAAGATGGTTTCAATCATATCTATCATTATGATTTTTCTGGAAAGCTAATCAAACAAATTACCAAAGGTACTTGGGAAGTAACCAATTATTACGGGTATAATACAGAAAAAAAGACCATTTACTATCAGTCTGTAGAAAATGGTTCTATAAACAGAGGCGTGTACTCTGTAGATTTAAAGGGTCTCAATAAAAAGCTATTAACCAGCATTAAAGGAACCAATACGGCTTCTTTTAGTAGAAACTTAAATTACTTTATCAATACCTTTTCTACTTCAGAAATTCCGCCAATGTACTCTTTAATAACTGCGGAAGGTAACATGCTCAAAGTAATAAAAGACAATGCTACTTTAAAAGAAAGTCTTTCTAAATACAACATAAGTAAAAAAGAATTCTCTACCATTTCTATAAATGGCAACCAGTTAAATATGTGGATGCTAAAACCGACCAATTTTGATGCTACTAAAAAATATCCGGTATTAATGTTTCAATATTCTGGTCCAGGGTCTCAGCAAGTGGCAAATAAATGGAATGCTAGTAATGATTATTGGCACAACATGTTAGCACAAAAAGGAATGATTGTAGTTTGTGTAGACGGACGTGGAACAGGTTTTAAAGGCAGTGATTTTAAAAAGTCTACGTATTTAAACTTAGTAAAATATGAAACGGAAGATCAAATAGCAGCTGCAAAAAAATTAGCAGAGCGCGCTTATATAGACGAGGAAAATATAGGTATTTGGGGTTGGTCTTTTGGCGGACATATGAGTACAAATTCACTTTTAAAAGGAAGCGATATCTTTACTACAGCAATTGCTGTTGCACCGGTTACTTCTTGGCGTTTTTATGATACGGTGTATACAGAACGTTTTTTAAGAACTCCGCAAGAAAATCCGGGCGGCTATGATGATAATTCTCCTGTAAATTATGCGGAGAAATTAAAAGGTAATTATTTACTAGTACACGGAACAGGAGATGACAATGTGCATGTACAAAATAGTTACAGAATGATAAATGCCTTAATTGAAGCCAACAAACAATTTGATATGTTTATTGTGCCAGATAGAACACATGGAATTTACAAAGGAAAAAATACGCGTCTAAATTTATATACTAAAATGACAAAATTTGTAGAAACGCATTTAATTAATAATTCAACTAAAAACTAAAAGATAATTATGTCAGAATCAGTTATTAAAAACCAAGAAGAGCAACAAATGTTCGGTCATCCTAAAGGATTATTTTACTTATTTTTTGCAGAGTTATGGGAACGTTTTAGTTTCTATGGAATGCGGGCGTTACTTACGCTTTACATGGTAAATGAAATATTTAAAGCAATTGCAGAACGCGATGCTGCAACTGCTGTTGTATACGCTTCTTATGGCTCTTTAGTATATGCATCTACTGTAATTGGAGGTCAAATTTCTGACAAAATTTTAGGAATGCGTAGTTCTATTTTTTTAGGAGGAATCTTGATGGCTGTTGGACATTTTGTCTTAGCAGTAGAAAGTGACCTTGCATTTTTCTTAGCATTGGCTTTAATTGTAGTTGGTAATGGTTTCTTTAAACCTAACATCTCAACCTTTGTTGGTGCCTTGTATAAAGAAGGAGACGTTCGAAAAGATTCTGGTTTCACCATTTTCTACATGGGAATTAATATTGGTGGTTTTGTTGCTCCGCTTTTATGTGGTTGGTTAGCTGCCGAATACGGTTGGCATTATGGTTTCGGTTTGGCCGGAATTGGAATGATGGCTGGTTTAATTTTCTTCTGGAGCGGAATTAAAAAGAATGTATTTGGAGACAAAGGTTTACCTCCAAGTAAAGAAGTATATGAGAAAAAAGTAATTGGAATCCCTCAGAAAACTTTAATACCAATTATAGCGGTATTATTTGTTCCGGTAATTGCATATTTACTTTCTTCTTGGCAAGCAAACTATATAAGTGGTATTTTTAAGTTTATTGGTTTTGCTGTTTTAGCATATTTAGTATACATTATGTATAATTTAGATGTTGTTGCGCGTAAAAAATTAATTGTAGCTGTATTAATTACTTTCTTCATGACTTTATTCTGGGGATTCCATGAATTGTCCGGAAGTGTAATTACATTATTTGCTTCTAGAAATGTTGCTTTAGAAGGAATTATGACGGCAAGTCAAACAAATGCCTTGAACTCTATGTTTATAATTCTTTTAGCAATTCCTATTTCTCTTCTTTGGGGTTATTTATCTAAAAATAAATTAAACCCAAGAACTCCTTATAAATTTGGATTAGGACTTCTTTTAGCCGGTGCAAGTTTTTATATACTTTCGATAAGTGGAGCTAGTGCAGACGAAAACGGAATGGTACCTTTTGCATATCTATTAGTAATGTATTTTATTATTTCTATCGGAGAGTTATTTATGTCTCCAGTAGGATTGTCAAAAATAACAGATCTATCTCCTAAAAATATAGTTGCATTTATGATGGGTGTTTGGTTTCTATCTTCTGCTTTTGCTTTTCAAATTGTAGGTTTTATTTCTACACAATTAGCCGTTGAAAGCACAGATGCAAATGTTGGTGGCCTAGAGACGTTAAGTATTTATACTGACGGATTTCATTTAATTTCATTATATTCTATAGGTGCAGGAGCCATTGTATTATTGCTCTCTCCTTTAATGAAGAAGTTAATGGGTAACGTTCATTAATTATAAGAAAAAATAAAAACCTCACAAATTTTGATTTGTGAGGTTTTTTTTTGCGTTAAAATGAAAAACGATACAGAACAAAAAGATTTTCGTAAATTTGTAATGTTCTTTCCACGAAGCAAAGTACAAGGAAAAAGGAAAATTAAAATAATGAAAAAGATATTACTTATACTCCTACTTACCTTCTTAACTTCTATCCATAGTTTTTCACAAGAAAAGGTAACTTGGCATACCGATGCCAATGCAGCTTTACAATTAGCTATAAAAGAAAATAAAAAAGTAATGTTCTTTTTTACCGGGTCTGATTGGTGTGGTTGGTGTATTAAATTACAAAAAGAGGTCTTTAATACGCGTGATTTTAAAGAATGGTCTGCCGAAGTTATTTTAATAGAATTAGACTACCCTAGAAGAACTGCTCAAACCGATGAAATAAAGGCACAAAACTATCAACTACAGCAGATGTTTGGTGTAAAAGGGTATCCTGCAGTGCATTTTGTGAATGTAGAAAAATTAGACAACGGAAAGATGAACCTATACAGCCTTGGTAAAACAGGTTATGTTCGTGGTGGACCAAACAAATGGTTAGAAGTTGCGAACTCGATTCTTGAAAAAGCGATTTAATATTCTAATTTAAAGGCTCCTTTCTTACGGGTATCATGAAACGAAATGTTGTTTTTTATCGCAACCTTTTCCCAGTTGCTTGCATAACTTTTATAATTAGAACCATCTGCAATAATAAGACTTGGGTTTAATCTGTGAATTAATCTTTCTAAATTTATTTTTGGGGAATGTTGTAAAATCACAATAGGATGCGCCAATTTATTTAGCTGATATACCCCTAAGCTATCTACGATTAAAATATTTTTTTCTTTAAATTGAATGAAACTTTTAAAGTTTACGTTCTCAATATATTGAATATATTCAGCTATAACATATGATTTAATCATATTAATTTTACCTGGTTTTAGCGTATCGATATGCTGCTGAATTTTTATTTTCAATCCCTTTCTTTTCCCTATTATAGAAAATCTTCTTTTATGAAAAACAATAAGAGCTTCTTTCTCAATTGCCTTTCTCTCTTCAAAAAAATAGAGACTTTGAATTAACAAAACCACGATCAAAAAAAATATAAATTTTCTCGGAGTTCTCTTAATTAAATATAAAGTTCCAGAAAAAATTAAAAGATAACAGCACAACATCATTGCAAAAGAAATAGAAATTTCTTTAAATAAAAACTGCTCTTGGCCGCCCACCCAACTAACAAAGTCGTTCATTAAAGAAATTACATAGCCATACATAAGCCCTAAAAAATTTGGCAATACATTAAGTAAAGACATACATATTACTAAAATTCCACCAATTAAAATAGCCCCTAAAAATGGAATAATAACCAAATTAGACAACACAAATAGACCAGGAAATTGCTGAAAATAATAAATACTTAAAGGCAAAATACCAACTTGTGCAGCAATAGAAACCGTAATTAGTTGCCAAACTTTTTTATCAATTAAAAACCTTGGGTTATATAGCGCAACTAATTTTGGCTGCACCCAAATAATACCAAAAACTGCCAAATAACTTAATTGAAACCCAACATCAAATAGAAACATAGGTTTCACAATTAATAAAAATAACATAGAGGAAATTAAAGAGAACTCCACTACTTTTTTTCGCCGTAAAGATTGACCAATTGCTAAAAAAGTAAACATGGTTACTGCTCTTACTACAGACGCTGATAGGCCTGCGATAAATGCGAACATCCATAATAATAAAACAATACACAATGCTTTTAAATAAGCACCGTTTTTAATCTTTTCTAAAGGTTTGAATATAAAGGATAGGATTAATAAAATAATACCAACATGTAAGCCAGAAACTGCCAAAATATGAATAGCACCTGCGCTGGCATAATCTGTTAATAATTCTTTGGAAATCTCTTGTCTTTGCCCTAATAATAACGCAGTAATTACAGCAAGTTCGTCTCTTTTAAAATTGTATTTTAATAACGATTTTTGAACTTTATTTCTGAATTTCCCCGAAATACCTACCAAAGAACTCGTTGTATTCGAAAGCTGCAAAAACGCTACACTATCTATAAATAACTGCTGGTAAATTCCTTGCTTTGCTAAATATTCTTTGTAATTAAACTGATTAGGGTTTAAAGGAGGGGATACTCTTTTAAACTCGGCATTCACTAAAATTTGATCATCAATGGCAAGCTGTCCTCGCAGACTATCTCTTTGAATATTTAATAAAACAGCTCCTCTAGTTTTAGCTGTTTGCATCTGAACGACCTCTGCAACATACTTGTCTTGATAAAATCCAGGTTTTAAAACCTTAGAAATTTTTAAAACAACTTTTGTTTCTTCCTTAGAAAAATGTGTGTAATAATTTTTAAAATTCCTAGCATCTTGAATGTAAACGGCTGAAATACCAATTGAAAAAAACAGCATGATAGCAATGATCGTACTCCCTTTTTTTTTCCGAAATACAAGTAAAGAAATTGCTAAAAATAATAAAACGAAGAATAGTTTCAGAAAGCCGAATGTCCAAATTTGTGTATAAAATTGAATTCCGATTCCTAAAATTAAAAACACCAAGAAGTGCAAAGGCACATATTTCAACAACCTTTTCATAGCAACGGAAAGTTACTAAAAATAAATTATAATATGCTATTTTAAAGCTGCTACAATTTGAGAAGCTACATTTTTTGAAGCACCCTTTCCTCCTAATTGCTTTTCTAAGTCGAAATAATTTAAGAATATATTTTCCCTATTAGAAACCTCTAAAATATTTGTCAAAGCTACTTTTAGATTTTGTTTGTTAAAATCTTCTTGAATTAACTCTTTTACTACTTCCTTATCTAAAATTAAATTCACCAAAGAAATAAATTTTAAGGTAATAATTCTTTTTGCTATTTGATATGAAATATACCCTCCTTTATAACAAACAACTTGTGGTACTTTAAATAAAGCAGTTTCTAAAGTTGCAGTTCCTGAAGCTACCAAAGCAGCATAAGAAACACTTAATAAATCGTACGTTTTATTATTGATAAATGCTACTTCTCTTTCGCCAATAATCTGCTTGTAAAAAGAGAAATCTTGACTAGGTGCGCCGGCTATTACAAATTGATATTCAGAAAAATCGTCTATTAAAGACAACATTACAGAAAGCATTTCAGTAATTTCTTGTTTTCTACTCCCAGGTAATAAAGCAATAATTTTTTTAGTGCTTAATGCATGTTCTTTTCTGAAATCGTTCTCAGAAACCTGAGTTCTATCTGCAATGGCATCTATTAACGGATGCCCAACAAAGGCTACTTCACAATCGTGCTTTTTATAGAAATCTTTCTCAAAAGGAAGAATTACAAACAATTTATCAATATCTCTTTTAATATCTTTTACTCTGCCTGCTCTGCTAGCCCAAACTTGCGGAGAGATATAGTAATGTGTTCTAAAACCCGCTGCTTTTGCCCATTTTGCAACCCGTAAATTAAAACCAGAATTGTCAATAAATATAAGTACATCTGGCTGAAATACTGCAATATCTTTTTTACAAAACTTTATAAAACCTACTACTTTGAATATATTTTTTAAAACTTCGAAAAAACCCATAAAAGCTCTTTCCTTGTAATGACTTACTAAAGTACCGCCAACGGTTTGCATTAAATCTCCTCCCCAAAAACGAATGTCTGCGGTTGCGTCTTGTTTGTAAAGTTCTTTCATTAAATTAGAACCATGCAAATCTCCTGAAGCTTCACCAGCAATTATATAATATTTCATTTTAGAAAAATTTTAAAACTAAAGTTATAAATGCAATTAAAAAAGTAGCTATTAAAACTCCTTTTGCTTTGTTGTCTTCTTTTTTTTTAATGAAAACAAAAAACACAAATAAATTAGGAATTGCTGCCAAGGCTAAAATCTTACCGTATAAATTGCCTTCTTTTATCATTTGCAAAGTAGTATCAAAAGAAAACCTAGAAAAATATTCTAAATACAAGAATACACCCCCAAAAGTTGCAAATAATGCCACAAGAAAACCAATTGAAATGTCTTTTTTTATAGTTCCCAAGAATTTAGTTTTTGAATCATATGATGCGCTGTCATATCAAATTGAACAGGAACTACAGAAACATACCCATTTTCTAATGCATATATGTCTGTATCTTGTCCTTTATCTTTATTTACAAACGCTCCTGAAAGCCAATAATATTCTTTTCCAAACGGACTTTTTCGTTTATCGAAATTCTCTTTCCAATACCCATTTGCCTGTCTACATACCTTTACTCCCTTTATTTCTTCCCTCTTTAAATCAGGAATATTTACGTTTAAAACAACACCCTCTGGAATTCCGTTTAATAAAGCATTTAAAGTAATATTCTTTACAATTTCTTCTGATGCTTTAAAATCTGCATGCCATTTAAAATCTAACAAAGAAAAACCAATTGCTGGCACACCTTCTATACCTGCTTCTATTGCAGCACTCATAGTACCTGAATAAATTACATTTATAGAAGAGTTAGCGCCGTGATTTATACCAGAAACGCACAAATCTGGCTTTCTATTTAAAATCTCGCTAATTCCCATTTTTACACAATCTGCCGGTGTTCCAGAACAGGTATATTCTAACTGCGGACCATCATCTATTGTTATTGGATTGCATCTTAAAACATTGTCAATTGTAATTGCATGGCCCATTCCACTCTGTGGACTATCTGGTGCAACTACAACAACATCTCCAATCTTATTCATTATTTTTATCAGCGCTCTAATTCCTGGAGCAGTAATACCGTCATCATTTGTAACTAAGATTAAAGGTTTTTCTTGCATAATCAATTATTTAGTTGCAAATATAATTCCTGTCTCTTATACACATCTCCGAGCCCACGAGACCTCTCT
>CAJXTJ010000017.1 GCA_913061165.1 uncultured Polaribacter sp. | reverse complement strand
AGATGTAGAGAGGTCTCGTGGGCTCGGAGATGTGTATAAGAGACAGGTATTTTTCTTCTTATCAATGAATAGTGTTGACAAGAAATGGAGAACATCTCTTCTTGTGTCTGGTTTAATTACTTTTATTGCAGCAGTGCATTACTTTTACATGAGAGACTATTGGGCTTCAACAGGTGATTCACCAACTTTCTTCCGTTACGTAGATTGGATTTTAACTGTGCCATTAATGTGTGTTGAATTTTATTTAATACTAAAGGTAGCAGGAGCAAAAAAATCAATGATGTGGAGACTAATCTTCTTATCAACTATTATGTTAGTAACAGGATATTTTGGAGAAGCAGTATATACTGATAGTGCAGCTATGTGGGGATTCATCTCTGGAGCAGCATACTTTGTTATTGTTTACGATATTTGGTTAGGATCTGCAAAGAAATTAGCTGTAGAAGCTGGTGGTGCAGTCTTAAAAGCACACAAAACTTTGTGTTGGTTTGTTTTAGTAGGTTGGGCAATTTATCCTTTAGGATATATGGCTGGAACTGAAGGATGGTACACTCAATTTCTAGGAAGTTTTAACGTAGATGTTATCTATAACATTGCCGATGCAATTAACAAAATAGGATTTGGTTTAGTTGTTTATACTTTAGCAGTAAATAGCTCAAACGATTAATTAAATATTGATTATTGATTAGTCAAAAAAATCCCCAAGAAATGATTTAGACCTATTCTTGGGGATTTTAAATTTAATTGAAATACAATTACTGTACTTACAAAAAGTAATTATTTAGTTTTAAATGGTAAATATGGACTTTTTATCCAATTTACTAAACTAGAAATAACACCATAGAAGAACTTATAGATTGCCAAAGAAACATAAAGTTTAGCTAAGATTACAGCTACACCAACATACTCCCAAGCAACAGACATTAAACCATTCCAGCTCCATGCACTTCCTGCAGCCATTGTTGGATCCCAATTAGCCCAATCGTTTGCTAAAATATTCCCTAAAAACTCAAGTTGTAAAGCATTTGCTAATTCTGAGGTAGCAGCCATTGGTAATGCATAAGCATACTCAATATTAGCAATCCATGCAGTAGTAAAATCGCCAGAAATACTCATTGTAGTAGCCCAAGATAATGTCATAGCAAAAGCGCCAAACAATGCAACCAAAGCAGCAACATGTCCGAAAACTTTAATATTGGCAATTGCTAAATCTCTAAAAATAAAATCTATAGTGCCACTTTTAGATGAAGCCAAGCTATCTCCTGCTGACCTTATTACCTGAGAAATAGGAAATGCAGCATACACCCAGATAAGCATAGAAAGAATATTTGCTAAAATATCTAATTTCTCTCCCATTCCACCAGACCAAATTGGGGATAATGTAACCATTAATGATGCTAACAAAACTACAAGTGCAGAAATACTGTAAAATTTACCCACCCACTTCGGGATGTTTCCTTCTGAATCTTGAACACCTGCATTAAAAGTGTTTCCTGGTAACTTAGAATTGATCAATTGAGGTAGATCAATTAACTTGTTTAAAAATTTTTCCATTATAAATATTTATTGATTAGTAAATCAATATTACAAATAATTAACTAATTAACAATGTAATAATTTTTTAACACAGTTATTATCACATTAATAAAACGACTTAATTAAAATTACAATAATCGTAAATTAATAGTATTAATAGTACTTAGGAGCAGTATTTAATCTTTACCACATTTAAAATTAGCTTGTTAATAACTTATTATAATTTAAATTTATAAGAATCTGATTATGAGCATTTTTAAATAAATAGTGCTACATTTTAGAATTTAAATAAAGTAAGAAATGAAAACTAATTAATTTGTATTTTTAAAAATATTTAAGTTTGTAGATCACGCTAGCAATCCGCCAAACCAACATTAATAGCCAAACCGCCCTCTGAAGTTTCTTTATAATTTTTATGCATATCTTTTGCAGTTTCCCACATAGTATCAATCACTTTATCTAAAGGGACTTTAACCTCTTTAGGGTTGGTTTCTAAAGCCATTTCTGCAGCATTAATAGCTTTAATAGCACCCATTGCATTCCTTTCTATACAAGGTACTTGAACTAAACCTCCAATAGGATCACAGGTTAAACCCAAATGATGTTCCATTGCAATTTCTGCTGCCACTAGAGATTGCGCTGGCGTACCACCTAATAACTCTGTTAATGCTGCTGCTGCCATTGCAGAAGAAACTCCTATCTCTGCCTGACAACCACCCATTGCCGCCGAAATTGTAGCATTTTTCTTAAAAATACTACCAATTTCACCAGCGGTTAATAAGAATTTTTTAATATGTCTAAAATCTGCTTCATGATTTTCTATTACTAAATAATACATTAAAACTGCAGGAATTACTCCCGCACTTCCATTAGTTGGTGCAGTTACAACTCTACCTAAAGAAGCGTTTACTTCATTTACAGCAAGCGCAAAACAGCTTACCCATTTTAAAATTTCTCTAAATTTCACTTCCGTACTTCTTATAGCAGTTATCCATTCTTTAGGATTTCTATAGGTAGTGTCTTTAATTAACTTTTGGTGCGAAGAAAAAGCTCTCCGTTTCACATTTAATCCTCCTGGAAGCGTGCCTTCTGTATGACAACCTATATGTGTACATTCTAACATCGTTTCCCAAATTCTATTCAACTCAAAATCAATCTCTTCTAATGAGCGTAATTCTAATTCATTCTTTAAAACAATATCAGAAATTAATATATTTTCTTTTTCACAATATTCTTCTAATTGAAATGCTCTATTAATAGGATACGGAAAATTGTTTTCAGTAATTTCTATTTCATCTTCGAGGCGATTATTCTCTTGCACGACAAAACCACCTCCAATGGAATAATAGGTTGCAACAGCTATTTCTTTACCCTTACAAAAACCTCTAAATTTAATACCATTGGCATGAAACGGTAAAAACTCTTTATTAAAGACAATATTCTCTACAGAGAAATTAATCTCTCTTTCATTATTAAAATTGAGCTTATTAGTACTTTTTATTTTACTAGTAATGGTCTCAATATTAGATACAGGAATATATTCTGGATCGGCACCACTTAAACCTAACAAAATAGCATAGTCCGTTGCATGCCCTTTTCCAGTGCGTGCCAGAGAACCAAATAAATCTATCCTAATTCCATCTATTTCTTGAAAAACAGAGAGTTCTTTTAAAGAAAAAATCCATTTTTGAGCGGCCTTCCAAGGCCCAAGTGTATGAGAACTAGAAGGTCCAACACCAATCTTAAACATATCAAAAACACTAATAAATTGTGACATTCGTAAATATTTTAACAATAGATGGCGTAAATGTAAAAAATACCCCACAATTAAGTGTATTTTTTTATATAATTCAATAAATAATTATTTTAAAACTCCAACTAGTTAATGAAAACTATTCATTTTTTCAAATCCATGTCTACTTATTACTGTTTAAGTAGATATAATTTATGTCAACATGTCACGTATTTAACTCTTAAATAAAATAAAACTGACATTTATATTGAAAAAAGTAGTTGGCACACAGTTTGACTAATAGCAATTGTAAAGTTGAATTTATAAAATATTAAAATAAATATTATGAGTAAAATAATTGGAATAGATTTAGGAACAACAAATTCTTGTGTTTCTGTAATGGAAGGTAATGAACCAGTTGTAATTCCTAATTCAGAAGGAAAAAGAACAACACCATCTATTGTTGCCTTTATTGAAGGAGGAGAGCGTAAAATTGGTGACCCTGCTAAAAGACAAGCGGTTACAAACCCAACAAAAACAGTTTATTCTATTAAACGTTTTATGGGTAACAAATTTTCTGATTCTTCAAAAGAAGCAGGAAGAGTTCCTTATAAAGTAGTAAAAGGAGATAATGATACACCTAGAGTAGATATTGATGGTCGTTTATATACGCCACAAGAAATTTCTGCAATGGTATTGCAGAAAATGAAAAAAACTGCTGAAGACTATTTAGGAACTGAAGTTACTGAAGCAGTAATTACTGTACCAGCCTATTTTAACGATGCACAACGTCAAGCAACTAAAGAAGCTGGTGAAATTGCAGGATTACAAGTAAAAAGAATTATAAATGAACCAACTGCTGCTGCATTAGCTTACGGTTTAGACAAATCTCATGACGATAAGAAAATTGTTGTTTTTGATTTTGGTGGAGGAACGCATGATGTTTCTATCTTAGAATTAGGAGATGGTGTTTTTGAAGTATTAGCTACAGATGGAGATACGCATTTAGGTGGAGATGATGTTGATGAAAAAATAATTAACTGGTTAGCTGAAGAATTTAATGCTGAAGAAGGAATAGACTTACGTAAAGATCCAATGTCTTTACAACGTTTAAAAGAAGCTGCAGAAAAAGCTAAAATTGAATTATCTAGTACTGCATCAACAGAAATTAATTTACCATACATTACTGCTACCGCTAGCGGACCAAAGCACTTGGTAAGAACAATGACAAAAGCTAAATTTGAAGCTTTAATTGATGATTTAGTAAAAAGAACAATTGCACCTTGTAAGAAAGCATTAAAAAATGCAGATTTAACAATTGCTGATATCGATGAAATCGTATTAGTTGGTGGATCTACAAGAATACCTGCTGTACAAGAAGCTGTTGAAAAATTCTTTGGAAAGACACCTAGTAAAGGTGTAAACCCTGATGAAGTTGTTGCTTTAGGAGCTGCAATTCAAGGAGGTGTTTTATCTGGAGACGTTAAAGATGTATTATTATTAGACGTTACACCTTTATCTTTAGGTATCGAAACAATGGGGAATGTTTTCACAAAATTAATTGATGCAAACACAACCATTCCAACAAAAAAATCTCAAGTATTCTCTACAGCAGTAGACAATCAACCATCAGTAGAAATTCATGTTTTACAAGGTGAAAGAACGATGGCTGCAGACAATAATACAATTGGTCGTTTCCATTTAGATGGTTTACCTCCAGCACAAAGAGGAATTCCTCAAGTTGAAGTAACTTTCGATATTGATGCAAATGGTATTATTAAAGTTTCTGCGTTAGATAAAGGAACTAACAAGTCTCATGAAATTAGAATTGAAGCTTCTTCTGGATTATCTGAAGAAGACATCGCTAAAATGAGACAAGAAGCAGAAGAAAATGCTGATGCTGATAAAGCTGCAAAAGAAACTGCAGAAAAAATCAATGAAGCAGATTCTATGATTTTTCAAACTGAAAAGCAATTAACTGAATTTGGTGACAAATTATCTGATGCTAAAAAAGAACCTGTTGAAGCTGCTTTAGTTGAATTAAAAGCTGCGCACGCACTAGGAGATCTTTCATTAATTGATACTGCTATGGCAACTATTAATGAAGCTTGGAAAGCTGCATCTGAAGAAATGTATGCTGCAGAACAAGGAGCTGCTGGAGGTGCCGAACAACAAGATGAACCAGTAGCTAGTGATGCTCAAGGTGACAATGTTGAGGATGTAGACTTTGAAGAAGTAAAGTAATTATTACTTTATATATAATAATTAAAAACGCAATCATTTATTTGATTGCGTTTTTTTTATACTAGTAAGAATACTGTATATTTGAAATTAAAAAGTGAAAAAAAAGTGAAAAAAAATACTCGTCTTTTTAGCTTTAATTGCATCTAAATATACGATTCGTATTCAAGGATTTCACCGAGAACAATCAAGAAAATTAGTAATTAAATAATTATTTTGAAAACCTACAATCAAACCAATTTTTTTAAACATACTTTTTGTGAATTTAAAGAAACAACAAACTTTGAAATCCCTGAAAACATTAATTTTAGTAGCAAATCTGATAGCACCTATTTTTATACAAATGATGGAGTGTATAGAAAATCAAATCACTGGGGACGTGTTGCAAACTGTAGATGGAAACTAATTTCAACAACAAATTATAAAAATCAAGAAGTAGTTGTGGCCTTTGCAAAATGGGCGGACTTCTACCCTATCAACTCTAATGAAAAAACATTCTTTATTGAGGTTGATTTTATTAAAAAAACAGCAAAAATTCAACCTACAAAAGAAGATACACAACATGAATTATTTGGTTTTTCTGAAAGCCAACATAGAATTAAACAAATAAAACACCTATTTAAAGATGAGAAATGGGCAAAACATTTCGATTTAGAAATTGAAAGTTTGCGTTCTAGAATTATATCTGAGTTTATTAAAACAAACAAAAGTCTACAAGAAATAAAGAAAAATTTAAAATAAGTTATAAGTGAATAATAAAATAAAAATTGGTATTCTTCTTATTGAAAAAAAGCTACAAAAAATTGAATTATGAAAAATAAATTCTTACTAATAATCTTTATTTTATGTGCAATACAAACCTCAAAGGCACAAAAGGAAACTTTTAATTTAACAGTAAATATATCAGGTTTAAATTCTAGCGATGGTAATTTACTGGTTGGTATTTATAATAAGAAAGAGTCTTTTTTAAAGAAGCCTATTAAAAGTGCCATTGTAAAAGTTGAAAGTAAAAAAGCACTAGTTCTTTTCAGAAATTTACCAAAAGGAATATATGCCGTTTCTTTTGTGCATGACGAGAATGATAATAAAAAAATGGACACCAATTTTATAGGAATCCCTAAAGAAGATTATGGCTGCTCTAATAATGCAATCGGCTTTATGGGGCCTCCGAAATACAAGGATGCAAAGTTTGTTTTAGAAGAAGACAAAACAATTGAAATAAACCTTTAAATAAATAAAATTTTATTTATTATTTTTAATGAATATATATTTCTCAACATTGCCATAAGACAAATATTTAGACAGTTAACCACCCACTTTTCTAGAATATATTTTCACTTCACACAAATCTGATTCTCATCAAAGCCTTAAACTATTATCCTAACTTCAATTGTACTAATAAACCACCAAACGCAAAAACCTTCTAATGTTTAGAAAATGTACCTGCTATTTTATCTTCCTCTAAAATAATACTTGTTTCAATATTTACTTTATTTAAAATAACTTTTAACTCTTCTGTTGTCATTTCTAAATGTGAATTAACAGTATTATCTGAAAGCATGTTTAATAATACCTCATCTTGAGCCCTACCTTTTTTCATAGCTTCGTTATAACCAATCTGCTCATTAAAAGTAACCAAAGAGTATTTAGAAGCATATTCCGTTGGAAAGGTTTTCTCTAAATCCATTTCTATCTTTCTTTTCTCTTTAAAAATAGGATTGGCAACATGATTTTTCATCTCATGAAAATTGTCTATCGCTAAATCTGCAATAGCATCTGTATCTTTTTTTCTTATTTTCTGATACACTTTAAAAACAGCTTCCCAATCCCCTAAATCTTGATCTAAAATTTGATCTAACACAAAAACATCTTCAAAAGAAGCGTTCATACCTTGTCCATAAAACGGTACAATTGCATGTGAAGAATCGCCAATTAACATCGTTTTATCTTGATAACTCCATGGCGAACATTTTATAGTTCCTAAAGGCCCTGTTGGGTTGTTTATAAATTCCTCTTTAATATTTGGAATTAAAGCCAATGCATCAGGAAACTCCTTCTCGAAAAACTCTGTAATTTTTTCCTCTGATATTAAATTATCAAAATTAAACTCTCCTTCATCATAACTTAGGAATAAAGTTACAGTAAAACTACCATCCATATTTGGTAAAGCAATAAGCATAAAATCACCACGAGGCCAAATATGCAAATGTTCTTTACTTATTTGATGCTCCCCTTTTTTATCTGCAGGAATCTCGAGCTCTTTATACCCATGATTTAAATAATTTTGAGAATAACTAAACAAGAATTTACGTTCCGAAACGTAACTTTTTCTTAAAGATGAACCTGCACCATCTCCTCCGAAAATAACCGTTGCATTCACTGAAAAGTCTTCTTTAGTTTTATAGTCTTTAAAGTGAGCAATTGCATTTTCTATGTCTACACTTTTACATTTTTTGTTAAAATGCATCTGAACATTTTCATGTTTTTCTGCTGCATCTAATAAGATAGCATTCAAGTTTCCTCTAGAGATTGAATTTATAAATTCATTTTCTCTTCCAGAATAATTTGAAGAAAACGTATTTCCTTCAGTATCATGCATTAATCTGCCAAACATTGGAATGCAAATTTCTCTAGCTTTTTCTTCCATTCCGCACAAACGCAATGCTTTTAAACCTCTGTCTGACAAGGCTAAATTAATAGATCTACCTGCAGAGATATCGGTAGTTCTTAAATCTGATCTGCTCTCATATAACTCTACTTTGAAACCTCTTTGCGCAAGTCTTAAAGCGAGTAAACTCCCGCACAAACCTGCTCCGATAATTAGTACTTTATCTTTTTTATTCATTCGTTAAAAGTATTGTTTATCTATTTTTATAATCAACTTACTATAAAATAAAAATCAGTGTTCATCTAACTTAGAAATATTCTATTGACCTTTTTTTTATTACTATTTTTTTTATTCCAAAAACTAGACGCATAAGAAACCTTTTAATATCGAAACCATGCGATACACATCTTCAAAAGAAGTATACATTGGTACTGGTGCGCAGCGCAATACATTAGGTTCTCGCCAATCTGTTATTACAAATTGTTCTGTTAATTTTGTATGTAAACTCTTGTCCGCATTTTTAACTTGAATAGATATTTGGCAACCTCTTTCTTTTGGATTACTTGGTGTGATTATTTTTATATATTCAGAATCAATTTCATGAATTAAAAACTCAAAATACCCTGTTAATTTTTCTGATTTCTCTCTCAACGCATCCATACCAACTTCATCAAATAAATCTAAAGAAGCTTTAATTGCTGCCATAGATAGTATTGGCGGATTAGATAATTGCCAACCCTCTGCACCTGCCATAACATCGAATGGCTGCCGCATATTAAATCGCGTTTCTTTGTTATGGTTCCACCAACCTGCAAAACGTGGTAGGTCTTTATTTTTGGAGTGCTTTTCATGCACAAATAATCCCGCTAAACTTCCTGGACCAGAATTCAAGTATTTATAGGTACACCAAGCTGCAAAATCTACATTAGAATCGTGTAAATTGGGTTGTACATTTCCAGCTCCATGTGCTAAATCAATTCCAACGACACAATCTTTCGAATGCCCTATTGCTGCAATCCTTTTGAGATCTAAAAACTGACCCGTATAATAGTTCACACCTCCAATTAATAAAAGCGCAATTTCATATCCCTGTGTTTCAATGATTGTCTCTAAATCTTCGATATTTAACAACTCTTCATTTTCTCTTGGCTTCCATTGAATAATATCTTCCGCAGAAAAACCATGAAATTTTAATTGAGATTCTACGGCGTATCTATCTGAGGGAAATGCATCACTTTCTATAACAATTTTATATTTTATTTTAGTAGGCCTGTAAAATGAAACCATTAGCAAATGAAGGTTTGTAGTAAGTGTATTCATTACAACCACTTCTATTGGTTTTGCCCCAACAATTTTAGCCATTTTACTCGTTAATAATTCGTGGTAATTTAACCACGGATTCTTAGCTTCTAGATGACCTTCTACCCCAAAATTTGCCCAATCTTCTAATTCTTGATTGATATATTCTTTGGTGGATTTTGGCTGCAATCCCAAAGAGTTTCCAGTAAAATACAACCATTCGGTTCTTCTCAAAACCTCAGACTTTATTTTCGGAATGTGAAATTTATCCCGCAAATAAGCAAGTGAATCTTCTGTATCTAGCTGTTTTGCAAAAGCTAAAGAGTTTTGATATTTCATCTAAAAAAAAGCATTTACATCAAATATAAAACAATCCTTTTTAGATATCAATTTTTTGAGTTTTGATTTTTTGTACTTTAGCTGAAAATATTTTTATTAATGAGAATTTCAAAACTTTTTATGTTACTATTTTTGGTTCTTTTTATGTCATGTGAAAATGATGCCAAAATAATTGTCGAACTACAAAATATCCATGCCACTATAAAAGCAAATTTTGCTCCTGACAAACGTGTTGAACTTTTTAATATTCATTTTGAGTTTGCAGACAATCAATTGATTCTTGAAGGAAAGACCACCTCAAAAAAAGCGTTTTCTGCACTGTTAGATAGTTTAAAAAACAGAAAATTAAAATTTACAAATAATGTGCGCATCCTGCCAGATAGCGTTGTTGGTGATAAATTCTATGCTGTTGCAAAAAACGCTGTAATTAATATTCGTTCTGCACCAAAACATTCTGCAGAATTAGGTACACAAGGTTTATTAGGAATGTCTTTAAAAGTTTTAGATAAAAAAGGAGATTTCTACAAAATTCAAACGCCAGACAGCTATATCTCTTGGGTGGATAAAGGAGGTATTGAGCGCATGACTAAAAGCGAATTTAAGAATTGGAATAGCGCTAAAAAAGTAATTTTTACGAAGAATTTCGGTCTTGTATTCGCCACAAAAAACAGTAATTCTGATATTGTTTCTGATATTACTTTAGGCGGACTTTTAAAATATATTTCTGAAGATGATACTTTTTATGAAGTAAAATATCCTGACAAAAGAACTGGTTTTATTAAAAAAAGCGAAAGTTATATTTATAAAAACTGGCTACAAGAACTGCAAACATCAAAAGAAAGTATTGAAATAGTTGCCAAAACGATGGTCGGTTTTCCGTATTTATGGGGCGGCACCTCGTCAAAAGGAATAGATTGTAGCGGATTTACAAAAATGGTCTATTTAATAAATGGATTTGTAATTCCTAGAGATGCTTCTCAGCAAATAAACGCTGGTAAAACAGTGGATGCTAATTTAAATTTTAAAACTTTAGAAAAAGGAGACTTATTGTTCTTCGGAAGAAAAGCAACAAAAACAACAAAACAACGTGTGGTACATGTTGGAATATGGTTAGGTAATGATAAAATGGAATTTATTCATGCTTCTGGGAATGTACACATAAGCTCTATGGATGAAAAACAGCCAAATTATGATGAAATAAATAAGCGCAGATACCTTGGTAGTAAACGTTATTTAAACGCAGAAGACCCTCGTATTATTAACTTAAAAGATGAAATAAAAATATAGTTATTGCTGCGCAAAAATTCTTACTAAAAGTGCGTTGTTTTCTTTTCTAAAATCTTTATTAAAAAACTAAACATCATTCCTTTCATTATAATAAAAACAAACATAAAAAAGCCTTTCAAATAATTGAAAGGCTTTTTTCTTACAAGAAGTTTAAAACTCTTGACATATCATTCATTTTATAATTAATATAAAACTCTAAATTTAATTGTTCCTTCAATTTTTCTTAACTCTTCTAAAACAGCTGTATTATATTCTTTATCTAAATCTGTAATTACGTAACCTACAGAAGAATCTGTAGACAAATATTGACCGATAATATTTAAGTTATATTCTGCTAATACCTTATTAATTTTCGCCATAACTCCTGGCACATTTTTATGAATATGTAAAAAACGGTGTGCTTTTGTCTGTCTTGGCAAACGAATATTTGGAAAATTTACAGCATCTACTGTATTCCCAGAATTAATATATGCCATAATTTTACTTGGTACAAAATCTGCAATATCTCTTTGCGCCTCTTCTGTGCTTCCACCTACGTGTGGCGTTAAAATTACGTTTGGCAATCCTTTTAAATCTGTATAGAATTCACCATTTTTTCTTGGTTCTTCAGGATATACATCTACTGCGGCTCCTGCTAGTTTTCCACTTTTTAAAGCGGCAACTAAAGCTTCAATATTCACAACAAAACCACGAGAAAGATTCACTAAATGTGCACCATCTTTCATTTGAGAGATTTCTTTTTCTCCGAAAAAATTCTTGTTAGAAGAATTGTCATCAACATGTAAAGTAACTACATCAGATATTGCCAATAACTCAGATAATTCGTCTATTTTAGTAGCGTTTCCTAAAGCTAATTTATCTTCAACATCATAATAACAAACATCCATTCCTAGTGCTTCTGCTAATATTGATAATTGTTTACCGATATTACCATAACCAACAATACCTAGTTTTTTACCACGAACTTCTCTAGAACCTGCTGCTGTTTTATTCCACTGACCATTATGAATTTCTGTACTTCTTTGAAAAACACTACGCATAAGCATAATAATTTCTCCTATTGCTAATTCTACAACAGAACGTGTATTACTGTAAGGTGCATTAAAAACCACAACACCGTTCTCTTTACATGCTTCTAAATCTATTTGTTTGGTACCAATACAAAATGCACTTACTACCATTAAACGCTCTGCAGCTTCTATGACTCTTTTGGTTACATTTGTTTTAGAACGAATTCCTAGAACATGTACCTCTTTTATTTTTTCAATCAATTCATCTTCAGACAAACTTTTTGAAACTGTTTCTACTGTAAAACCATCTTTAGATAACTTTTTAAAAGCATCTGAATGTACGTTTTCTAAGAGTAAAATTTTAATCCTGTTCTTTGGGTATGAAATATTTCTTGGCAAATCATTTACGTATAAAAATTCATCTAAATTAGGAGCAATATGATCTGCATTTTCTGTTGTTTTTTCTCTTGAAACGTTCTCTGTATATGCAAAAAAAGTATCTGCTATACCAGCCTCACGAGTAACATAATCGCTATAACCATCTCCAATAACTTGTATCTCTCCTTCTAAATTCATGTCTTTTAGACATTGAATTTTTCCATTGTGTTTCGATAACGGATTGTTGGCGTCGAAACCAATAATTTCTCCATCTGTTGCAAATTCAAATGTATTTGCAAACACTCTTTCTGAGGGTATATTGTATTCTTTTACAATAGGATCTATAAACTCTTTGAAACCACAGGAAATTACATAAATATTTTCTGCAAAATCTTCAAAAAACGATTTGTTACTTTCGATAGACTTAGAAACCTGCTTTTTTAAAGCATCTACCAAACTACTTAAGTCTGCTTTATTCGCTTTTAAAAGCTGAATTCTTCTTTCTAAGGATTCTGTAAAAGAAATTTCCCCGTCAATACCTAAATTAGTAATCTCTATAATTTCCTGAATGATAGCATTCTTATTTGGATTGTTTGTCAACGTTATTTCTGCTAAAACATCTAAGGCTTCTACCTTTGTTAACGTACTATCAAAATCAAAAACATAACTTCTTTTCTTGGTATTCATCTTTAAACCTTGGGTAACTATTTGACTGTAAAGTTACAAATATAGTAGGGCTCTAGAAAGCAAATTTAAAGTTTTGTGATTAATCACGTAATTTAGAGCAATAAGTCTTAAGTTGATAAAAAACATCCATAAAAGCACTATAAATTGTAGAATCCTAAAAGAAGTAAGTACCAAATTATAGGTAAAGATTCCACCCAAAATGAGCTAAAGTATTTAGGTTGATTCATTTTTGAACGCATTAGGAAAACCAAGATCATAAAAAAGAAAATCATAAATACATTCTTAGAAATATCATTTGCATTAACTCCGTATTCTAGTAATAAAGCAAAAATCAGTATGCCCAGACCCAACCTTTTGGTTTTTTGCACGCCTATTTTCTTGGGAATTGTTTGCAGAGAAATAGCATCATATTGCACATCTCTTATGTCAAACGGTAAAACTAAAACCACTACAATTAAAAAACGTTGCAAGCATAAAAATAGAACATTTAAAGAAACTTCTCTACCCGCTTCTATCACAGGAAGTAAAACGGTAAAACCTGCCCAAACCAAAGCCACAACAATTATTTTTAGATAACTAACTTGACGTAAATTTTTGTGAAATCCACTTAAAAAAGGAACAGCGTATAATAAAGTTAAAAGTACAAAAGGAGCAATATAAATTGCAGTTTTTAAGGAAATTTGAGTTCCATAATAACAGGTTGCTAAAAAACAAAAGAAAGAAAAAATTTGTATTATTTTTAAATCTTCTGTAAGACTTCTATGATGTAATTTCGCAACACCTGCATATTTTACAAAATTATAACCGCTAATTGTTGCGAAGAAAATAAAATAATTAAAAGACTCTTGAGAATCGAGTTCAAAGTATTGTTCTGTGACTCTTACAAACGCATACACTGCAATAGCTACGTGAATACTCGCATTGATATAAAAATTGAAAAATAGTTTAAAAAACTTCATAAAACAAAAATAACCTTTCTGTTGATAACATTTGTTTTTAGTTAATAATTAACCTCAAATTAATTGAATTAGAAGCCTTAATATTTTATTTAATTCTTATTTTTGAACTGTCAAAAAAACATAGTTTTTTGACAGCATAAAATGAATACTAAATCGATTGAAAACAATCGTTCTCAAAAAACAATAAATGAATACAAATTCGTTTCAACGCAGACATATTGGCCCTAATAATGTAGAGCAAGCAAAAATGCTAGCAACTATTAACGCTAAAAATTTAGAACAATTAATTGATGAAACTGTTCCAGATAATATTCTTCTCAGAAGTCCTTTAGACTTAGAACCTGCGATGAGCGAATATGAGTATTTAGGACACATAAAAGAACTGTCAGAAAAAAACAAAGTATTTAAAAGCTACATAGGTTTAGGGTATAATGAGGCTATTATACCAAGCGTAATTCAGCGTAATATTTTAGAAAACCCAGGTTGGTACACAGCTTACACACCTTATCAAGCAGAAATTGCACAAGGTAGATTAGAAGCGTTGTTAAATTACCAAACAATGATTTGTGATTTAACGGGAATGGAATTGGCGAATGCGTCTTTGTTAGATGAAGCTACAGCTGCTGCAGAAGCAATGGCCTTGCTATATGACGTTAGAGAGCGCGCTAAGAAAAAAGCAGGTGCTCATAAGTTCTTTGTTTCTAAAGAAATTTTACCACAAACAGTATCTCTTTTACAAACACGTTCTACTCCTATTGGTATTGAATTAGTAATTGGAAATCATGAGGACTTTGACTTTTCAGACGATTTTTTCGGCGCAATTTTACAATATCCAGGAAAATTAGGACAAGTATTCGATTATGAAAATTTTGTAGCAAAAGCGAATGGAAACAACATAAAGGTTGCTGTTGCAGCCGATATCCTATCCTTAGTAAAATTAAAAGCACCAGGTGAATTTGGAGCTTCGGTAGTCGTTGGTACTACCCAGCGTTTTGGAATCCCCTTAGGATATGGTGGACCACATGCGGCTTTCTTTGCAACTAAAGAAGCATACAAAAGAAGCATTCCAGGAAGAATAATTGGTGTAACTAAAGACTTAAACGGAAAACGCGCTTTAAGAATGGCGTTGCAAACCAGAGAGCAACATATTAAAAGAGAAAGAGCTACTTCTAACATTTGTACAGCTCAAGTTTTACTAGCTGTTATGGCGGGAATGTATAGTGTTTTTCATGGTAAAAACGGAATTCAATTTATTGCAGATTCAGTGCACCATAAAACCATTACACTAGCAAATACTTTAAGTGCTTTAGGAGTTGAGCAAACCAATACTTCATTTTTTGATACCATTTCAGTGAAAGCTGATTCTAAAAAAATAAAAGCTATTGCTGAATCAAATAAAATAAACTTCAACTATATAGATGATAGAAACTTATCTATCTCAATCAATGAAACTGTTGGTATAAAAGAATTAAATGCTATTATCGCTGTTTTTACAGAAGCTTTAAATATAAAGACCACAACCATTTCTACTATTGTTGAAGGAAATTCGATTCCTAAAAACGCGCAAAGAAACACTTCTTTTTTAGAGAATAAAATTTTTAACACGTATCAATCTGAAACAGACATGATGCGTTATATTAAAAAACTAGAGCGTAAAGATTTAGCCTTAAACCATTCGATGATTTCCTTAGGTTCTTGTACTATGAAATTGAATGCAGCATCAGAAATGTTGCCTTTAAGTAATCCACAATGGGGAAATATTCACCCTTTTGTGCCATTAGACCAAGCGGAAGGATATCATGCAGTTTTGCAAAAATTAGAACATCAATTAAATATTGTTACTGGTTTTGCTGGTACTTCTTTGCAGCCAAATTCTGGCGCGCAAGGGGAGTTTGCAGGTTTAATGACAATTAGAGCATATCACTTATCAAATAATGATTCTCATAGAAACATCTGTATTATTCCTGCTTCAGCCCATGGTACAAATCCGGCTTCTGCTGTCATGGCAGGCATGAAAGTAGTAGTTACTAAAACTGCAGAAAATGGAAATATAGATGTGGATGATTTACGAGAAAAAGTAACGTTACACTCAGAAAACTTAGCCGCTTTAATGGTAACGTATCCATCTACACACGGAGTTTTTGAGAGTGAAATTCAAAATATCACCAAACTTATTCATGATAATGGCGGTCAGGTTTATATGGATGGCGCAAATATGAATGCACAAGTAGGTTTAACAAATCCGGCAACTATTGGCGCAGATGTTTGTCACTTAAACTTACACAAAACATTCGCCATTCCTCATGGTGGCGGCGGTCCTGGAGTTGGCCCTATTTGTGTTGCGCCGCAATTAGTTCCTTTTTTACCCTCAAATCCTATTATTAAAACAGGTGGCGAACATGCAATTACTGCAATCTCTGCAGCACCTTGGGGCTCTGCTTTAGCTTGTTTAATTTCTTACGGATACATTACAATGTTAGGCTCTAAAGGCTTGACAGACTCAACAAAAATGGCAATTTTAAATGCAAATTATATCAAAGAGCGTTTAGACGGGTATTACCCAACTTTATATACAGGAGAAAAAGGGCGTGCAGCGCACGAAATGATTATCGATTGTAGGGATTTCAAAAACAACGGAATTGAAGTTGTAGACATTGCAAAACGTTTAATGGATTATGGTTTTCACGCACCAACCGTTTCTTTTCCAGTTGGAGGAACTATGATGATTGAACCTACAGAATCTGAAAGTATTGCTGAACTAGATCGTTTTTGTGATGCAATGATTTCTATTCGTCAAGAAATTAAAAACGCCACTAAAGATGATGAAAACAATCCCCTTAAAAATGCTCCGCATACACAAGAAATGCTAACGAGTGATGATTGGACATTGCCTTACACCAGAAAACAAGCTGCTTTTCCTTTAGCATATATTACAGAAAATAAATTTTGGCCAACGGTTAGAAGAGTTGATGACGCTTATGGTGATAGAAACTTAATTTGTTCTTGCAGCCCAATTGAAGATTATATGTAGCAGAATTTTACAACCTGCAAATGTTTAAAAATTAAAACCGCTACCAAAAGCTGATCTTGTTTCAGAATTTGATAACGGTTTTTTTTTATTTTATAATTTCACTAAAAGTGAACTATTACTTTTCTAAATGCTCTTCAATATCTGCAATATGATATTGCAATGCTTGTGCAGAAATTTGTATTTCCTTTATCAACAGAGCCAAAGAAACAATTAATAGCATCAGTGCAAAACCAAATAAGTAAACGGCTATTATTTGCTGATTTACGTATATTAAAAACATCGTTAAAACACAACAAAGTAAACTAGAAATTCCAAAAATCTGCATCCACCTCGTTAAATTTAGACGTATTTTTAAATTTTTAATTTGTCTTAAAAGCGATGCTTGTTTTCTCTCTAAATAAATATCATGTAAATTTCTAATTACAGCTGCATATGCCAAAAATCGATTGGTATAGGCAAGCATTATCAATGAAATTGCAGAAAATAAAAGTGCCGGTGTTGTAAGTGTGAGTTCCTCCATAATAGAGCGCAAAATTAATTAATATTTTCTACATTAAATATATAATTTAAATTTTCTGTATTTTTGAATGTATGAAAAAGATAATCTACCTGATAATCGTTCTTTTTAGTTTTATTTTAAATGCTCAAAAACTACCCGAAAAATTTGTTTACCTTAAAGATATTGCACCCTCTATAAGAATAGAACTGCGTTATTTTTCGAGTAACAACTTTATAGGAAAACCGATAGATGGTTATAACAATAACTCTTTAATTATAACTAGGGAAACCGCTAAATCTTTAAAAAAAATTCAACAAGAATTATTACAAAAAGAATTGAGTCTAAAAATATTTGATGGTTATAGACCACAACAAGCAGTAGATCATTTTGTAAGATGGGCAAAGGTTTTGAATGATACGCTAATGAAAGCCCAATATTACCCAAAAGTTAAAAAAACCAATCTTTTTAAAAGTGGTTATATCGCAGAAAAATCAGGACATTCTAGAGGAAGTACCATAGATTTAACAATTATAAATATAAAAACAGGCCAAGCTTTAGACATGGGAAGTGTCTATGATTATTTTGGAATACAATCTCATCCTTTATATCAGAACCTATCAAAAAAACAAAAACAAAATAGAATGCTTTTGCGCAACATAATGTTAAACCATGGTTTTACCCCTTATGAAAATGAATGGTGGCATTTCACACTAAAAAAAGAACCTTTTCCTAATACTTATTTTACGTTTCCAATAAGTAAAAATTAACAAATTCTTTAGGCTATCATTTTAAATCAGCACTATATTTGCTTTAAATTACTAGTAATTTATTCTCCATGAAACAAACTATTCAAATATTTACTTTTGTATTCTTTTTATTCGCTTCAAGCACGCTTGTTGCACAGTTAGATAAAAGCAACGGAGCCAATGATAAAGGTAAGATAAAGGCATTTGTATTAAATAACAATAAAGTAGCAGAACAACCGACATCTATTAGCTTAAACGGAACTGATGGGTTTAAAAAAGCCTATGACGAGGAGCAAGAAAAGTTAAAAGAACAACAAAAAGAAGAGCAATTAAATAAAAAAGGTGTTATTTCAAGAAAGGAGATAAATGAAGCTCGTTTTTTAAAGGAATTTAAAAAAATAAACGGCAAATATATTTATCCTGTAATAGATCAAGATTTAGGTAGCTTTAGAACAAACTCTAGCAGTGTTAATATCATTTGTAGAGATTTTCAGTATCCAGACGGAGATAGAGTTACAATTATGATAAATAATATACCTATTATTAATAACATTGTTTTAAAACAACAATACCAAAGTTTTACACTTCCTCTAGAAATAGGTATAAATAAAATCTCTTTTGTAGCATTGAACCAAGGTACTTCTGGTCCAAATACAGCAGCGTTTAAAGTATATAATGATGCAGGTATGTTACTTTCCTCAAATGAATGGAATTTAGCTACGGATGCAAAGGCTACTTTAGTTATCGCAAAAGACAAATAAACAGGTTACGAAAACGTTTGAGTTAAATGTCTAAAATCATTTTTTTTTATTCTATTTAAAACAACTATTTTTGTCTTAAGATTGATGCAATTAATAAGAAAATAAAACAAATAAACAATTATCATTAGAATGAAAAAAATAACTAAACAAACCTATCTAGATTGGTATAAAAACATGTTTTTCTGGCGTAAGTTCGAAGACAAACTTGCCTCTGTTTATATCCAACAAAAAGTAAGGGGTTTCTTGCATTTATACAATGGCCAAGAAGCTATTTTAGCAGGTGCATTGCATGCAATGGACTTATCTAAAGATAAAATGATTACTGCTTATAGAAATCATGTGCAGCCAATTGGTATGGGAGAAGATCCTAAAAAGGTGATGGCAGAATTGTATGGTAAAGTAACAGGTACCTCTAAAGGAATGGGAGGTTCTATGCATATTTTTTCTAAAGAATTTCGTTTTTATGGAGGGCATGGAATCGTAGGTGGACAGATACCATTAGGAGCAGGTCTTGCATTTGCAGATAAGTATAATGGTAGCGATGCCGTTACATTAACTTGTTTTGGAGACGGTGCTGCAAGACAAGGTTCTTTGCATGAAGCTTTTAATATGGCAATGTTATGGAAGCTACCAGTAGTTTTTATTGTAGAAAATAACGGGTATGCTATGGGAACCTCTGTTGATAGAACAGCAAACCATACAGATATATGGAAGCTAGGTTTAGGATACGAGATGCCCTGTGGACCTGTTGATGCGATGAACCCGATTAAAGTAGCAGAAGCAGTAGATGAAGCGATACAAAGAGCAAGACGAGGTGATGGACCAACATTCTTAGAGATGAAAACCTATAGATATAGAGGACACTCTATGTCTGATGCACAACATTACAGAACAAAAGACGAAGTAGAGGAATACAAAAAAATAGATCCTATTACACAAATAAAGGATATTATTTTAGAAAAAAATTACGCTACTCAAGAAGAACTATCAGCAATTGATAAAGAGGTAAAAGCTATGGTGAACGAATGTGAAAAATTTGCAGAAGATTCTCCGTATCCAGAAACTCAACAAATGTATGATATGGTATATGAACAAAAAGATTATCCTTTTATAAGTTAAATTATGGCTACAGTTGTAAATATGCCGCGTTTAAGTGACACCATGGAAGAAGGTGTTGTTGCGCAATGGTTAAAAAAAGTTGGAGATAAAATAGAGGAAGGTGATATTTTAGCAGAAATTGAAACCGATAAAGCTACAATGGAATTTGAATCTTTTCACGAAGGTGTCTTATTACATATCGGCGTGCAAGAAGGTGAAACTTCTCCCGTTGATAAATTATTAGCAATTATTGGTGAAGAAGGTGAAGATATTTCTGGACTTTTAAGCGGAGAAAACTCTTCTGAAGAAAAAGTAGAAGAAAAAACAGTAACCTCTGAAGAAATAAAAGAAGACACATCTTCTGATAATTCTTCTTCTGAAGCTGCTGTAATTCCTGATGGAGTGCAGGTAATAACGATGCCTCGTTTAAGCGATACGATGACAGATGGTACTGTTGCCTCTTGGTTAAAAAAAGAAGGAGATTCAGTGGAAGAGGGAGATATTCTAGCTGAAATTGAGACAGATAAAGCTACAATGGAGTTTGAATGTTTCTACGAAGGAACCATCTTATACATTGGAGTTCAAGAAGGTGAAACTGCTCCTGTAGACAGCTTGTTAACTATTATTGGCCCTGCAGGAACAAATGTTTCCGCAATTATTGCTGGTGGAGTTACTAGTTCTGTTGCAAATTCAACGGAAACAGAAATTGAAAAGAAAGAAGACAAGGTGGAAGCGACAAAAACACTTGCTGTTAACACCACTGTAAATAATTCTGGTGGACGTATTTTTGCCTCTCCATTAGCAAAGAAAATTGCCGCAGATAAAGGGATAAACATAGCTAATGTTGCTGGTTCTGGTGAAAACGGAAGAATCATTAAAAAAGATGTAGAAAATTATATACCTGCCGCAAAACCAATTGAAGCTGCTGTTTCGTCTGCCACCCCTGTTGTTAGTGTTGTTGCTGAAGGCGAAGAAAAATCTGAAGAAATTAAGAATTCTCAGATGCGCAAAGCAATTGCAAAATCTTTAGGAACTTCTAAGTTCTCTGCTCCAGATTTTAGTTTAAATATTGAAGTTCATATGGACAGTGCAATGGCTTCTAGAAAAACTATAAATTCAATTCCAGATACGAAAGTATCTTTCAATGACATGATTGTTAAGGCTTGTGCAATGGCTTTGCAGAAACACCCACAAGTAAATACCTCTTGGACAGATAATAACACAATTTACCATAGCCACATTCACGTAGGTGTTGCAGTTGCCGTAGATGATGGCTTACTTGTTCCTGTTGTAAAACATACAAACCATATGAGTTTGACTCAAATTGGTGCAACTGTTAGAGACTTAGCAGGTAAAGCAAGACACAAGAAAATAAGTCCTGTAGAAATGCAAGGTAGTACCTTTACCGTTTCTAACTTAGGAATGTTTGGTATCGAAAACTTTACTTCTATCATCAATCAACCTAATTCTGCTATATTATCTGTAGGTGCAATTGTTGAGAAACCGGTTGTTAAAAACGGACAGATTATAGTCGGTAATACTATGAAATTGACTTTAACTTGCGATCACAGAACTGTTGATGGCGCGGTTGGAGCTCAGTTTTTACAAACCTTAAAAACGTTTATAGAAAATCCAGTTACAATGTTAGCTTAAGTTTTATAAAACTGTATTTTATAAAAAAGCTCACTCCCGAAGTTTCGGAAGCGGGCTTTTTTTATCCATTTCATTTAATGAAAACATTAGAAGATAAATTAAAAAACCCTGTTTGGTATTCACTAAATGAAACACATCAAAAGTTTCATTTAGAATTTGATGGTGTTCGGTTTTATAATCCAGAAATATGTAATTTCGGTGCATTCTCTGATGCTACAAAAACAGCAAAAGCAGTAACAGCATATGCTAAAATAGTAGATAGTTTTTTTTTAGTTTCTGAAAATGGAGTTCCTACCATAGATACGAATACCGTATCATTAGTAAAAAAAATTGACGGATGTCAAATGGTTTTAGAAAATTTGGTAACTACTGAGATTACAGAAAATATTGTTTTACTAACTGATGAGTCGATAGATGAAATTTATGATTTAATATGGCTAGTAATGCCTGGATTTTATCGAAAAAGAGGTTTTGAAATGGGTACTTATTTTGGTATTTACAAAGACAATAAATTAGTTTCAATTACGGGGCAACGGATGCAAACTGATGACTTTATAGAAGTAAGTGGTGTTGTTACACACCCAAAATACACAAGAAAAGGATATGCAAAACAATTAATTGCACACACTACAAAAGAAATATTAAAAGAAAAAAAACTTCCTATTTTACATACAAATAAAGGAAACCCTGCCATTCCTCTTTATGAAAAATTAGGATATAAGTTAACAAGAGATATGAACTGGTGGTTGTTTAGAAGAAAAATATAATTCTAGTATAAAAAATGCCTCAAGAAATTCTTAAGGCATTTTAATCTAACGTTCGTAATTCTTTAAGGTTATATTTTAGACGTTGTAGTCTTTGTAGAAATTTTCATATCCATTCCACCTGCGTTTATGGCCATTTCAGAACTTGCTGAATCTTGAATACCTGTTTCAATATCTACAACTAAATCGCCTTTTATATCGCCCTCTCCCATTCCAGTAACAGCACCTGTTATGTTGATATAGACTTTACCATTCTCTATTTTAGAAACTGTATATATTGATGTAACACTCATACCTTGTTGGCTTGTAACATCTGACCAAGAAGTTCCAACCGAAACCTCCTCGTTAGGGTAAATTATCCCTTTTGCTTGTGCTGTAAGTTGATCCATAGCAGGATTTGATGGTTCTACCTTTGTTTCTAAAATTTCACCTCGATTATTCACCTTCGCAATAATAGTAGATTTCATCATTGGATCAAACTGCTGTTTCATCATTTTACCCATTTCATCTAAATCTTCTACTTTCATTGAAGAATCATAACTCATAGCCATTCCACCTTGAAGCATATTCATGTTTATCGATTTAATCTTCGATTCAGTAGTAAGCATATCTCCATCTTTAGAAGTTACAATCATATCCATAGACATTTTCATATCTACACCACCTTTAGCACCCATATTCTGAGACTGCTCCATTTTAACTTCTAATACATCACCTTTTTTATAATTAGCTCTTAGCAATACATATTCTTGTGAAGTAGCATTTATAGTAGTTACCAGCACAAATAAAAATAACAATTTTTTCATTTTTTTTTTTAATTTTAATTTTAATTAATAGACTACGAAAATAATTGAACGGTTTATAATAAGCTAATTTAAATTGCTAAATTAAATATGGTAGTTACAGTTTTAAAATAAATTAAATATTATAAATTTTCTAACAAAAAAAAACGCTCGAAAGAATTCGAACGTTTTAAATACAATGTATATTTTTTTATTAGAAATCTTGATTTATATCCCAAGCCTCTAAAATATCTTTTAAAGTTTTAATAAACATCCCACCTAACGCACCATTTACAACTCTGTGATCATAGGAGTGAGATACAAACATCATTTGTCTAATCCCTATAAAATCTCCTTCAAGCGTCTCTATAACTGCCGGTACTTTTCTAATGGCGCCTAGCGCTAAAATAGCAACTTGTGGTTGATTTATGATAGGTGTGCCCATTACAGAGCCAAAACTACCAACATTTGTTACTGTGTATGTTCCTCCCTGAATTTCATCGGGCTTTAATTGATTGTTTCTTGCTCTTAACGCCAAGTCATTTATAGACTTTGTAATACCAACTATATTTAATTGATCTGCATTCTTAATTACAGGTACTATTAAATTGCCGTCAGGTAAAGCCGCAGCCATTCCTAAGTTAATATTTTTCTTTTTAATAATTTTATCTCCTTCCAAAGCAATATTAATCATTGGATATTTTTTTAATGTAGCAGCTACTGCATGCATTAAAATAGGCGTAAACGTTAATTTCTCTCCTTCTCTCTGTAAGAATTCGTCTTTAACTTTTGCTCTCCACTTGACAATATTTGTGACATCAATTTCTATAAAAGATTGAACATGTGCAGCCGTTTGAATAGAATTAACCATATGTTTAGAAACTAATTTCCCCATTCTGGTCATTTCTATTACCTCATCTTCGCCGTTTACAGAGACAGGAGTTACTTTTTGAACAATGCTGCTGTTTGGTACCTCTATTTTTGCTTCAGCAACCTTCGTGGCTTGTAGTTTAGGAGCAGCTTTTAAATTCTCAAGATACAATAAGATATCTTCTTTATTCACTCTACCATCTTTACCAGAACCAGAAATTGTTTCTAGCTCCTCTATCGAAACACCTTCTGTCTGAGCTATATTCCTTACTAAAGGTGAGTAAAATTTACTTGTTTCAGAAGTTTTAGTACGTGGAGTTGCAATAACTTTTTTAGCTTTTTCTATAATTTCCTCAACTTCCATAACTTGAGCATTATCTGATGCACTCTTAGTTTTTGAATTTACACTCTCTGCATCCTCTCCTTCAATTTCTATAATTGCTATGGTTTCGCCCACAGCAACTACATCATCTATTTGAAATAAAACTTCCACTAAAGTTCCTTCTACTTCAGACGGTACTTCAGAGTCTACTTTATCTGTAGC
Source organism: uncultured Polaribacter sp. (assembly GCA_913061165.1). GTDB lineage: Bacteria > Bacteroidota > Bacteroidia > Flavobacteriales > Flavobacteriaceae > Polaribacter. The sequence goes on along the minus strand of CAJXTJ010000017.1, from coordinate 256 downwards.
AATTTCTACAATAGCCTCGTCTAATTCAATTGTATCTCCAACCTCTTTTAACCAAGAAGTTATGGTTGCTTCCGCAACGCTTTCTCCCATTTTAGGTAATTTCAATTCAAATCTTGCCATTTACATATTTCTTTACAGATTGCAAAAATACTAAAAAACGTTGATTGAAGACGTGTTTTTAATACTAAAAAAAGAACTTATTAATGCTTACTATTAAATTATTCGCAATAAAAAAGCTAAAAAAAGATTATTATAT
>CAJXTJ010000016.1 GCA_913061165.1 uncultured Polaribacter sp. | reverse complement strand
CAAAATCTGATGCTTTTAAAGTAATGGTTAATGGCAATACCACTGTTGGTAATAACTTAACAGTAAGTGGCGATGTTGTTGTATCATCTGACGCGAGACTTAAAGCAAATATTGTATCTCTAGGGTCTACTCTTGCCAAACTACTGCTAATTGATGGGAAGAGTTACACAATGAAAAAAGACGGCAAACAAAAAATTGGCGTATTGGCTCAAGATATTCAAAAAGTATTTCCAGAACTAGTTACAACAGACGATAAAGACATGTTAGCGGTAAACTATCAAGGGCTTGTACCTGTGCTTATTAATGCATTTAAAGAACAAAACGATAAGATCTCAAGATTAGAAAAATTAGTAGAAAAATTAATTTCTGATAAATAAAAAACTATGAGAAAGTTAACACTATTACTATGTTTTGTCTCCTTTTTGACAAATGGTCAAAACATCACAGTTGATTCAGCTAAAAGTTTTACAATTGAAAAAACAGGTTCTGTGACCATAAGTGGAAACTTCTCAAACAGTGGAACATTTACTTTAAATTCTGATTCAGACGAGTTTTCATCCATTATAATTGGTGGTACTGTTACTGGAAATATATCCTATAATAGATATGTAAACACTGTAGGTACTAATAAGTGGGATTTAATTGGCTCTCCGTTAAACGGAGAATCCATTAACTCATTTGTTACTGCAAACTCTTCGACCTTAGCCACTAATGGTGCTACAAAAGCTATAGGGTACTATGATAATGCAGACAACACTTGGACAAACTACACTACATCCACTATTGGTGGCGCAGGAAACTTTCCTCTTGGAAAAGGCTTTCAAATGGGGACCATTGCTAATGGAACTGGGATACTTTCTTTTACAGGAAGTCCAGCTGCTACAAATAAAACACAGGCAATTATTAATAATGATGCTGCAAATTCAGGGGCAGGTACAAGATGGAATTTAGTAGCAAACCCTTTTCCTTCATACATCCAAGGGAATACCAATGCAGATAGTTCAAACAACTTTTTAACAATTAATAGTGATAAGCTTCACGATTCTTATGAAGCCATTTATGGCTATGATGCAGATGGAACAGGATATACAATTTATAATAATAGTAGTGGTGCATTACTTCTTGCTCCTGGGCAAGGATTTATGATCGCATCGGATAATACTAACTCTGATAATATTTCGTTTACAACAGATATGAGAACTATTGTGGGTGGAGATGATTTTATTACAAGTAGTAGAGCCATGCAAGACTCTTATGAACTAATTCTTAAACTTTATCAGGGAGATACTGAGATAGACAATACGAGATTTTATTTTAAAGAAGGGCTTAATCTTGGTTTAGATCCCGGTTATGATGCTGGTCATTTTAATCAAAGTGCATCCTTAATTTCAAGGTTAGTAGATGAAGACAAGGGTGTTGGATTTGCTGTTAATGCAATGGGGCTAGAGAGTATTAATGATGTCGTAATTCCTCTTGTAGTTAATAGAGAATCCGGAAACGGATTCAAAATAAGTATACACACCAATGATATTTATGAAGGCACAAATGTTTATTTAGAAGATAATCAACAGGGAACAGTGACACTTTTAAATGAACAAGACTTTGAGTTAACACCTCAGGATAATTTAAGTGGAGCAGGTAGATTCTTTGTTCACTTAACTAGTGCTTCTTTATCTATCGAAGATGATATAGAAACACATCTTTTAAATGTATATAAGTCAGATATAAATAACTTTATTACTATAGAAGGCACAGCCAATCAGTCGAATCAGATAAACTTAAGACTCTATAACATCCTTGGCAAAGAAGTGGTATCTAAAACTTTAGAAAATAATATTAATACACAGACAATTTCAACACAAGGTTTGGCTACGGGCATATATGTTATTAAATTAAAATCAGGAAATACCGTATTGACTAAAAAACTTATCATAAATTAATATGAATAAAGATCCTAAAAATAACGAAGAAACTACTCCTTCCGGAATTACTAGAAAGGATGCTATAAAGAAAATGGGTAAGTATGCAGCGCTTAGTGCTATTGGTACTTTTATTATACTAGATCCAAAAAAGGCACAGGCTCAATCTGCTTCTCCTAACCCGGGAGGTGACAGTGGCTCCGATGATGGCTCAGATTTGGGGAATGAAAATCCTCCAGACCCTAGCGGTTGGGGTGGTGGTTAATAATTAAAAAATAAAAATGTGAATAAACAATCTAAAAATAAAACAGAAAACGTTTCTTCCGGAATTGCAAGAGAGGAAGCTATAAAAAAAGGGGAAAGTATGCAGTACTTACTACTATCAGAACCTTTATGTAACCCCAATGGTGGTTCGGATATGGGTAGCAATAATCCTCCACCACCTCCAGGTTGGGATTGATTAGTCTTGAGGAAAAATTTATGGTAAATATTCTTTACCGTTCAGAAAGTGAAATTCTGAATGGCATTGATATAAACACGATTAATTTTGAAAATTTAATAAAACTTGCTAGTAGCCATCTGATGTTACCTGCTCTTTATTTTAATATCAATAAAAAGAATTGTTCCTGCCTATTTCCAGATGATTTTATAGCATATATAAGAAATATCTTTGCAATAAATAAAGCTAGAAACGAGATTTTATTATCTGAAGCAAAAGAGCTATCTGAACTTCTGTTTGAAAATAATATTAAACATATTTTTCTAAAGGGAACTGCACTTTTACTTTCTAATGTTTTTGAAGATATTGGAGAGCGAATGATTGGAGATATCGACTTTATTATTCAACATAAGGATGAAGAAAAAGTTGAGAAAGTATTAGAAAAAAACAATTATTTGTCTCCGCATACTGATAGTCTATTTAGGTTTTTTAAGCCTAAACATCTTCCAAGGCGAGTAAATAAAATAAAACAATCGCTATAGAGCCTAACTTAGAATTATTATCTCCAAAACATAGAGGTGTATTTAATTCAAAAAAGCTAATTAGTGCTTTTAAGGACGAAGCTAAAACTATTAAAACACCAAGTAAACCTTTTTTATTTAATCATTGTATATATGCTTTACAATTGGCGGATAAAGCGTTTTATTATTAAAACTAAAGCCATCGAAGTATCTATGATATTTATAAGCTCGATTGCAAAAATAGTTTAACAATCAACAATATTAAAAAAGATATATTTAAACAACATTTTTTTGTAACCATAGCTAAATTTAAAATATTTGACTTACAAATAACATCCTCATCTTGGAGTTTATATCAAAATACATTTTTAAGGTTTTTAACTATTTCATTATTTAAAATTTTAACTATTATTGAAAAATATAGTAATAATAATTCAACTATTGTTAAACAACGAACTTAGAGAACGTGCTTTAAATAAAATGACTTATTATTATTCTAATAAAACGCTTTTAAACTATATATACAGATGGTTAAAAACGTAAAAGACCTACCATTTTTAATGCCTCAAAAAATCTCTGAAGAGGATTCTATTGTCTGGTTAAAAGAATCCAATAAGTACCTTGTTTTAAATTCTAATCAAATACAAAAAGGAATTACCTTTGTAGCATGACACATAAAGCTGGTTTTGTAAATATTATAGGAAATCCTAACGTAGGTAAATCTACATTAATGAATGCTTTGGTAGGTGAAAAGCTATCTATCATTACTGCGAAAGCCCAAACTACCAGGCACCGTATTTTAGGAATTGTCAATGAAGACGATTATCAGATAGTATTTTCTGATACTCCAGGAATCATAAAACCAGCCTATGAATTGCAATCTTCTATGATGGATTTTGTGAAATCTGCTTTTGAAGATGCCGACATTCTAATATATATGGTAGAAGTTGGGGAAAAGGAATTGAAAAATGAGGCATTCTTCCATAGAATAATTCACAGTGAAATTCCTGTAATGTTGCTTTTAAACAAGATTGACAAATCTTCTCAAGACGAAGTAGAAGAAAAAATACAATATTGGAAAGACAAAGTACCCAATGCCGAAGTATTTGTAATTTCTGCCTTAGAAAAATTTAATGTAGCAGCAGTATCAGATAAAATAAAAGAATTATTACCAGAAGGGCCTGCCTTTTATCCGAAAGATCAATTAACAGATAAACCAGAACGCTTTTTTGTAAATGAAAAAATTAGAGAAAAAATTCTAATTCATTATAAGAAAGAGATTCCGTACGCTGTAGAAGTAGAAACAGAAGAGTTTACAGAAGAAGAAACCATTGTTAGAATACGTTCTATAATTATGGTAGAAAGAGAAACGCAAAAAGGAATTATTATAGGTCATAAAGGTGCAGCACTAAAAAGAGTGGGCGCAGAAGCAAGAAAAGATTTAGAAAAATTCTTTGAGAAAAAAGTGTACATAGAACTGTATGTAAAAGTGAATAAAAACTGGCGTAGTGACAAGATTCAGCTAAAACGTTTTGGTTATAATCAGAAATAAATACAGTCATTTACCTTGCTTTATTTTAGATACATCCCCTTACTTTTAAAGAAGAAAAAGCAGTAAATAATTTAGAGCGTTTTAGTTTTTTAAAGACTTCATTTTTAGCGTCTTTCTTAAAAGCTTAAATCGTACCTTTGCAAAAAATTTGAACACAAATGAATAGTATTGTTGCCATCGTAGGAAGACCAAATGTAGGAAAGTCGACACTTTTTAATAGATTGGTGCAGAGAAGAGATGCTATTGTAGATTCTGTTAGTGGGGTTACAAGAGATAGGCATTATGGGAAATCTGACTGGAATGGAAAAGAATTTTCTGTTATAGATACAGGTGGTTACATTATTGGTTCTGATGATATTTTTGAAGAAGAAATTAGAAAACAAGTTAAACTAGCAATTGAAGAAGCAGATATTATTGTATTTGTTGTTGATGTGGAAGAAGGTATTACACCTATGGATGCAGAAGTTGCTAAGATTTTACGAAAAGTAAAAAAGCCAATTTTTGTTACTGTTAATAAAGTTGATAACGCAATGCGAGATGCAGATGCTGTAGAGTTTTATAACTTAGGTTTGGGTGGTTACCATACCATCTCTTCTATTAATGGAAGTGGAACTGGAGATTTATTAGATGATATTGCGCTAAAGATGCCAGCGCCTGAAGCAGTAGATTTAGAAAAAGTAGACTTACCAAGATTTGCTGTTGTAGGAAGACCAAACGCAGGTAAATCTTCTTTTATAAACGCTTTAATTGGTAAAGAAAGAAATATTGTAACAGATATTGCAGGTACAACAAGAGATTCTATTGACACAAAATACAACCGTTTCGGATTCGACTTTAACCTCGTAGATACTGCAGGAATTAGAAAAAAATCGAAAGTAAAAGAAGATTTAGAGTTTTACTCTGTAATGCGTGCAGTGCGTTCTATAGAATATGCAGATGTTATTATTTTAGTAGTAGATGCAACTCGTGGTTTTGAAGGCCAAGATCAAAGCATCTTTTGGCTGGCAGAAAAAAATAGAAAAGGAGTTGTTGTCTTAATAAATAAATGGGATTTAGTAGAGAAGGAAACCAATACTATGCGTGATTTTGAAGCCATGGTTAGAAAACAAATTGAGCCTTTTACAGATGTGCCAATTGTATTTACTTCTGTATTAACAAAACAACGAATTTTTAAAGCTATTGAAACTGCAGTAGAAGTTTTTGAAAGAAGAAAATTCAAAATATCTACCAGTAAACTGAATGATGCAATGCTAGAAATTGTAAAAAGCTATCCGCCACCAGCTACAAAAGGAAAGTTTGTTAAAATTAAATATTGCATGCAACTACCTACACTTACACCTCAGTTTGCATTTTTCTGTAATTTACCGCAATATGTAAGAGACCCTTATAAACGTTTCTTAGAAAACAAGCTAAGAGATATGTACGATTTTTCTGGTGTACCCATTACCATCTATTTTAGACAGAAATAAAAAATTAAGCAATAATAGAATTATAAAAGAATGCATGATATTTAAAATATTGTGCATTTTTTTATTTAAAATTTTTCGTAAATTTAGGTATTGAAATGTGTTCAAATAAAATAGAATTATTTGTAAGTTAAAACCTATTATTTCGTCCAAATAAAAGAGGATAACAATTATAAAAAAAGAAAACAACTAGCATGCTTACTTGGAAAGAAATTATACATTTTGCTACAAAAGGAAATCCAACTCCAACTAAAAGAGTTGAAAAAACAGCAACCGAATGGCAAGCCCTTTTAGCCCCAGAACAATACAGAGTTACCAGACAAAAAGGTACAGAAAGCCCATATACAGGAGCTTTATGCTCTATTTATGACGCAGGTAAATACAATTGTATTTGCTGCAATACCCCCTTATTTGATGCTACAATAAAATTTGATTCTAATTCTGGATGGCCAAGTTTTACGCAACCTATTCAAGAAAACGCCATTAAATATCATAAAGATGTTACTTTTGGAATGGTTAGAGTTGAAGCACTTTGCAATACTTGTGATGCGCATTTAGGGCATGTTTTTCCTGACGGACCAGCACCTAGTGGATTGCGTTATTGTATGAACTCTGCAGCGATGCAATTAGAAAAAAAATAAAGTAAACAATCATAAAAAATTATTGCAAGTATGTACCATAGGGTCTCTTTTAATTAGCGCCTATTTCATATCTATTATTAGCAATAACAACGATATAAAATGAGTGAAAATTTACAAATAGCCACTTTAGGAGGTGGATGTTTTTGGTGCACAGAAGCTGTGTTTCAAGAAGTAAAAGGGGTAGAAAAAGTGATCTCTGGTTATGCTGGAGGAGATGTTCCAGGAGAACCAACATATAGAGAAATATGCTCTGGCTTAACAGGCCATGCAGAAGTAATTCAAATTACTTTTGATGCAAATACTATTTCGTATCAAGATATTGTAGTCATTTTTATGACTACACATGATCCTACAACTTTAAACCAACAAGGCGCAGATAGAGGCACGCAATACAGGTCTGTAGTTTATTATCATAACAATGTGCAACAGAAAATAGCAGCAGCAGTTTTAGCACAAATTCAAGACTACTATGAGCGTGAAATAGTAACAGAATTGAGTGCGCTACCTCCTTTTTATGCAGCCACGCAAGAACATCAGGATTTTTATAAAAATAATAACGGCCAAGGCTATTGTACCTATGTGATTGAACCGAAGTTAGCCAAACTGCGAAAAATGCATGCAGAGAAACTAAAATAGCGCATCACAAAAATTAAAAGGGTTTAGCGCTACCAGCTAAAAAAGCTCTAAAACCTTTGAAAAAAAATGAAAATACAATTATTTGGTACAAAAAAATGCCATAAGACAGCCTACTATAAAACCTTTTTAGAAACACGTAACTTACATTATGTATTTCTAGATGTTGAAAATAACGAGGAGAATGAAACCAAATTGCGTAACTTGTATGAAAATAAAAAACTAAATTTCCCTACGATTACTATTGATAGTAAAAAATTGAGAAATCCTTCTGATAGCGCACTTCAAAAATGGATTGACAAAACAAAGCGTTAAAACCCTTTGAAAATTTAAAAAATTCGAATTTGAAATTAAATATAAAAAACACTTTAACTACAGAATTGCCAGCAGATGTTGTCAAAGAAAATACAAGGAGGCAAGTAGAAAATGCAGCTTTTTCTTATGTTTTACCAAAGAAAACTGCCAAGCCAGAAATCTTACATATTTCTAAAGAAATGGCATCTGAATTGGGTATTTCTAATACTGAAACTAAAACAGAATTTTTTAAAAATATAGTTACAGGTAATAATATATACCCAAATACAACACCTTATGCTATGTGCTATGCCGGACATCAATTTGGCAATTGGGCAGGACAATTAGGAGATGGGCGTGCTATTAATTTATTTGAAGTTGAGCATCAAAATAAAAACTGGAAAGTCCAATTAAAAGGCGCTGGCGAAACACCTTATTCTAGAACTGCAGATGGTTTAGCCGTTTTACGCTCTTCTGTTAGAGAGTATTTGTGCAGTGAAGCTATGTTTTACCTGGGCGTGCCAACCACCAGAGCTTTGTCTTTAAGCTTATCTGGCGATGCTGTTTTACGTGATGTTTTATATGATGGGAATCCAGCGTATGAAAAAGGTGCTATTGTTTCTAGAATTTCTCCTTCTTTTTTACGTTTTGGTAGTTTTGAAATTTTTACAGCAAGAGATGATTTGAAAAATTTAAAGGTCTTGGTAGATTATACAATTAAACATCATTTTCCGCATTTAGGAGCTCCCTCAAAAGAAAATTATATTGCCTTTTTTAAGGAAGTTACAGAACGTACTTTAAAAATGATTATTGCTTGGCAACGTGTTGGTTTTGTGCACGGAGTTATGAATACAGACAACATGTCTATTTTAGGTTTAACCATAGATTTTGGGCCTTATGGTTGGTTAGAGGGTTTTGATTTTGGATGGACACCAAATACTACAGATCGTCAACACAAACGATATCGGTATGGAAATCAACCAAATATGGGTTTATGGAATTTGTATCAACTGGCAAATGCTTTATATCCAATCATAGAAGATGTAGCCCCATTAGAGACTATTTTAAAACAGTATACAACAGATTTTGAGCAACAATCTTTAACCATGATGAAATCTAAGTTAGGTTTGTCTATTAGCGATGTAGATGACTTACAATTGATTCAGCGGTTAGAAGATAATTTACAATTGGTAGAAACAGACATGACTATTTTCTTTAGAAACTTAAGTGGTTTTACGGATGCAGAATCTAGCTTACAATTGATAAAAAAAGCATTTTATGACTTCGAAAACATTTCTAATGAAGTGAAAGATACTTGGAGTTTATGGTTTAAAAAATATGCGAATAGACTTCAGAAGGAACTAATATCATCCGAAGAGAGAAAACAAAAAATGGATGCTGTAAACCCTAAGTATGTGCTAAGAAACTACATGTCTCAAATGGCAATTGACGAGGCAGATAAAGGAAATTACACTTTAATAGATGCATTATTTCAACTCTTAAAAAAACCATATGAAACACAACCAGAGCAAGAAAAATGGTTTTCAAAAAGACCAGAATGGGCAAGAAATAAAGTAGGGTGTTCTATGTTATCTTGTAGTTCTTAAAATAAAAAAAAATGAAATTAGGATTAGGAACTGCCGCATTAGGAAGACCCCAATATATAAATGTCCGTTTAAAAAATGGTGAAAAATCTAATTTAGAAGCGTTTAAAAAAAATAGTTTTTCTGTATTAGAAACTGCCTATAATAAAGGTATTAGATATTTCGATACAGCTCCTGGTTATGGTTTGGCAGAAGCACTAGTATTAGAATGGTTACAAACAAAAAATGACGCGTCTATTCAAATTGCTACAAAATGGGGCTATACCTATACCGCTAATTTTGATGAAAATGCAATAGTGCATGAAGTAAAGGAACACAGTTTAGCAAAATTAAATGCGCAATGGAATTTTTCTAAACAACTACTCCCCTATTTAAAAGTATATCAAATTCATTCGGCAACTATAGAAACTGGTGTTTTAGAAAATTCCAAAGTTTTAGAACGATTGGCGTCACTAAAAAAAGAACATAATTTAAGAATAGGATTGACTACAACAGGTACAAATCAAGCAGAGGTAATTAAAAAAGCTTTAAACATAACGGTTGATGGTGCTTCTCTTTTTGATTTATTTCAAGTAACTTATAATTTCTTAGATCAAAGTATACTAGAAGTTTCAGACGAACTAATACATGAAAATAAATCAATTGTCATTAAAGAAGCTCTAGCAAATGGTAGGGTTTTTAGAAACAAATCCTATCCCCATTATAATAAAATGTATAAAGTTTTAGAAAGTATATCAAAAAAGCACAACGTTGGCATAGATGCAATTTCATTGAAATATTGCGAACAAACCATACCTAATAGTATTGTTTTAAGCGGAGCAAGCGCCAACGCACAGTTAAAACAAAATTTACAATTGAATACTTTTTCACTCTCTAATAATGAAATTGAACTCCTAAATTCATTTAAAATAGCTCCGGAGTTTTATTGGAAAGAACGCAAACAATTAATTTGGAACTAGCTTTATTAATAACATACCTTAACCCGTAAAGTCTCTACTATTATTCCGACTACTTAAAACAAACAATTATGAGTCTAATACAAAGTTTAAAAAAATATTTTACCGCAAAAGATACTGGAAATACAAACGAAAATGCACCAGAAGGCATCTGTCCAAATTGTTGGGGTAAACAAGAATGGGAAGGAGATTTTTACAAGCTAAATAAAGGAAGTAAATTGGTTGGAAATGACCAAACTTACAATAGTTTTATTAAAAAAATTGTAGAAAGTAATATCAGTGGGATGGTTATCAATGAAGACAACTATGAGTGTGAAACTTGTAAAATAAGTACTAAATAAGAATGTAAAAATTCTTACATTTAACTAAATTATTTTCATCAATGATTCATGAACTCAAAGAAATTATTAAGCAGGCTGTAATCAATCAACAAAAAGGATTGAAAAACGTGCTAGCAACTGTTGTTTTTCTAGAAGGTTCTTCTTATAGAAAACCCGGAGTTAGAATGTTAATTTCTGAAGATTTGAGTTCTGTTGGTGCTGTTAGTGGTGGCTGTGTAGAAAAAGAAATTATTCATAGAGCAACTACCGTTTTTAGAGACAACAAGCCCAAAGTAATTACATACGATGGTAGATATAAGTTAGGTTGTGAAGGTATTTTATATGTTTTAATCGAGCCTTTTTTTGTTACTAACCAATTTATATCTGCTTTTTCTGAAGCAAATTCTAAAAGAGAGTCTTTACAATTAACCAGTTATTTCAAAAAAGAAAATGAAGTTTTTGGTGAATTTGGTACAAGTGTAACTTTTAAAAATAAGCAACAATTTGCATTTACAAAAACAGTTATAACCAAAAGTGATGTTGCCATTTATAACCAGGTATTACAACCTGCTTTTAAATTAATTATTATTGGGGGCGAGCACGATGCGGTTAAATTATGCAAAACAGCAGCTACATTAGGCTGGGAAGTTGAAATAATTACTTCTATAAAAGATAGCAAACAACTTAGCGATTTCCCAGGAGCAAATAAAGTAATTAGCGAGAGTCCTGAAACTATTAAATTCAACAATATCAACGATAATTGTGCGCTTGTACTTATGAATCATAGTTATGTGCAAGATTTAAAATATGTGATTGCACTTGCCAAGCAGCAACCAAAATATATTGGAATTTTAGGTGCACCAAGCAAAAGGGAACGTTTATTTAATGAACTCTTTGAATATGAACCCGAAGCTACAGAAGCATTTTTAGATTCAATTTATACGCCAGCCGGATTGCATATTGGTGCACAAACACCAGAAGAAATTGGGGTTTCTATTATTGCAGAAATTCTTGCAGTAATTAGAGCAAAAGAACCCTTTTCTTTAAGGAAATTAGAAGGAAAAATACATACATAAACATTGATAAATATTGCGATTTTAGTTTTAGCTGCGGGAGAATCTTCTAGGATGAAGACACCAAAACAATTGGTTAAAATTGGAGTTAATTTCTTATTAGAAACCGTTTTATCTAAAGCAAAAGCTATCAATGTAAATCATGTGTACTGTGTTTTAGGTGCAAACAATGTTTTAATTCGACGAGAAATTTCATCTGCAAATACTCACTTTATTTACAATACTAATTTCAAGAAAGGATTAAGTAGTAGCATTGCTTATGGTGTATCTCATTTAAAAACTACAACAAATAGCTATGATGCCGTTCTAGTCCTTTTAGGAGATCAGCCAGCAATAGAAAAAACATATTTAAATAAAATGATTGCATTGTTCAATGAAGATCAATCAAAAATTACAGCTTCTAATTATGGAAAGAAATTGGGCGTTCCTGCTATATTCCCCAAGAGTTATTTTAACAAATTACAAAAAATGTCTGGTGACTTTGGTGCTAAAGATATTTTAAACAACAACAGCAACGTGGTTTATCTAAACAAGCAAACCAACTTCATAGACATAGATACAGAAGAAGACCTGCAAAATTTTAAAAAAACGCTTTTAAGATAGCAATCTGAAGGTTTTCTTTTAAAGAGAAGTACCTCCATCCAGCGTAATCGTTTGACCTGTAATAAATTTTGTATTGTCAGAGGCAAGCCAAACAACTGCATCTGCAATTTCTTCCGCTTTCCCAAAACGCTTCATAGGAATAACACTTTTTAAAATGGCATCCATCTCAGGCTTGGCAGCTAGCAGTTGATCAAGCAAGGCAGACTCCGTATAGCCCGGGCAAACTGCATTTACTCTAATATTTTTTGTAGCATATTCCATTGCTGCAGATTTTGTCATTCCTACCACTGCAAATTTACTAGCACTGTAACTTATATTGTTGGGTGAAGCCTTTAAACCTGCTAAAGAAGCAATATTTACAATATTTCCATATCCTTGAACTAAGAACTGTTGCAATGCTACTTTCATACAATAAAAAACGCCGGTTTGATTCACAGCAACCACCATATCCCAATCTTTTAAGCTAGCTTCATGGGTGCGCAATAAGTTAGGACCAATACCTGCATTATTAACAATAACATCTAAGCGATCATATTTCTGCACGGTTGAATGAATCAGCTGCTCTACTTCTTCAAAATTAGTAACATTGCATTTATTTGCAGAAGCAACACCCCCATTCGCAGTTATTTCAAAAACAACTTTTTCAGCACTTTCGATATTCATATCAGAAACAACAACAGTAGCTCCTTGGTTTGCTAAATGTATTGAAGTTGCCTTTCCAATCCCAGAACCTGCTCCCGTAACGATTACTATTTTGTTTTTCACATCCATTAGTCTATAGATTTTGTTTTTATGGCTTTTAACGCTAATTTACAACATAATTCTGCAGCTTTGTTTAAAGTAGCAAAGCGTGGATCTGTTGTAAAGCCTTTTGTATATCGATAATAAATTTGTTGTGCAATTACAGCAATTTTAAACAAGCCAAACACATAATAAAATACCAAATGGTCTACATTTCTGCCAGATTTCTGAGCATACATTTGAGCAATTTCACTCCGTACTGGATTTCCTTCAAAAACGGTTGGAGACGGAATCCCTTGTTTTACAAACTCATGATCAGTGGCTACTGTCCAGTAGCCAAGTGAAGTTCCTAGATCCATCAACGGATCTCCTAAGGTCGCCATTTCCCAGTCTAAAACTGCTGCAACCTCCTTCCACGAGTCGTCTTTGAAAACAATATTATCGTATTTATAGTCATTGTGAATTAAACAATGCTGATACTCTTTAGGTTGATGTAGCTCCATCCATTCCATGACCAATGCTGCTTCAGGATATGCAGTTGTTTTCACTTTTAAAAACTGTTTTCCCCAATTGGCAACCTGCCTTGAAACATATCCTTCCGGTTTTCCTAAATTTTCTAAGCCTACTTCCTTATAATCTATAGCATGCAACTGAGTCATTGTTTCCAACCAAGAATTAGCAACAGTAGTATATTCAACCGACGAGAGGTTCCTTTGTTTTGCTTCTTTATAATTTAAGATGATTCCGTCTACTTTTTCCATGATGTAAAAATCACTTCCTAAGATAGCAGTGTCTTCTGAAAAAGAAAACATCTTTGGTACTTTAGAAAAAGCGGCGCGCACACCACTTTGAACTTTAAATTCACGGTGCATGTCATGCCCTCGTTTAATGGCGCCAATTGGTGGTTTCCTTAGCACGAATTCTTTATTTTCGAATGCCAATAAATAGGTTAAATTGGAATATCCATGAGTAAACTGAGTAACCCATAATGGACTCTCTAGGGAATTTAACAAGTCGTTTTCTTGAAGATATTTCTTTAATAAAACTTCATTTAATTCCTCCCCTTTGCGTACTTTTTGGTTGCTCATTACTTATTTCCATATTTTTTTATACAACTTTTACCTAATTGATACATGTGCACTTCGTCTGGTCCATCTGCCAAACGCAATATTCTTGCTAGCGCAAAATAATGTGGCAAATAGGTATCTGGACCGACTCCTTTTCCTCCTAAAATTTGCATTGCGCGATCAATCACTTTTTGAGCCATCTTTGGTGCAATAATTTTTATCATTGCAATGATGTCTTTTGCCTCTTTATTTCCTGCTTTGTCCATTTTATCGGCTGCAGAGAGGGTTAATAGCCGGGCTTGTTCAATTTCACATTGCGACTTTGCAATTTCATGACGAATACTACTGTACTCATGAAACTTCTTTCCAAAAGTAGCCCGCTCCAAAGTTCTTTGTGACATCAATTCTAAGGCATATTGCGCCATGCCCACTAAACGCATACAGTGGTGTATTCTCCCTGGGCCTAAACGACCTTGGGCAATTTCAAAACCTCTGCCTTCTCCCAAAATTAAATTAGCCTTTGGTACCCGCACATTTTTTAAAATAATTTCAGCGTGCCCTTCGGGAGAATCATAATAACCAAAAACTGAAAGTGGTCGAACTACTTCTAGTCCAGGAGTGTTCATTGGAACTAAAACCATACTTTGCTGCTGGTGTCTTGCAGCATTGGGATCCGATTTACCCATCACAATTGCCACTTTGCAATTTGGGTCCATTGCTCCTGAAGACCACCATTTTCTTCCATTAATCACATATTCATCACCCTCTAAAACAATAGAAGTTTCAATATTGGTAGCATCTGAGGAAGCAACTTCTGGTTCTGTCATTAAAAACGCAGAACGTATTTCACCGTTCATTAGTGGTGTTAACCATTGCTCCTTTTGGGCTTTATCCCCGTATTTGGCCAATACCTCCATATTCCCGGTATCAGGGGCAGCACAATTAAAAATTTCTGAAACCCATATCTTACGCCCCATAATCTCTGCTAAAGGCGCATATTCTAAATTGGTTAAACCTGGACTTAAATCTCCATAATCCTTCGGTAAAAATAAGTTCCACAAACCGGCATCTTTTGCTTTTTGCTTTAGCACTTCTATTTTTGGAAAGCGAGTCCAATTATTTTTAGTAGCACTTTGAAAAGTGATATATTCCTGCTCTATAGGAACTACATGAGCTTCAATAAAAGAGATTAACCGCTGTTGTAGTTCTTTTGATTTTTCTGAATATTCGAAGTTCATGCACAATGTATTAAAGTATTATTAAAAGCAATTAAAAAGGAAAAAAACCTAACGCTAAACGTTCGCAAGCATGTCAAAGGCTTTAACCTGAAATCATATATCCCCCATCTGCAGTATACACGCCTCCAGTCATATAGTTTCCCGCGTTGGAAGCAAGTAAGCATGCCAAACCAACCATTTCTTCTGGCTTTCCCATTCTTCCACTTGGAATTGATTTCTCTAACTTATGAAGCATTTTTTCATTTTGCCATAAAGCTGCACTAAATTTTGTTTTAATCAGTCCTGGGCAAATTGCATTGACTTTAATACCATATACACCCCATTCTTTGGCCTGGTTTTTTGTCAGCATTAAAATTGCTGCTTTACTTGTGCTATAGACACCCAAACCATAACCGGGAGTTAACGCTTCCACAGAGGCAATATTAATAATGCTTCCGTTTTTATTTGCCTGTAAATGGGGCAACACCAAATTAGACAGAGCCCAAGGAGCTTTGACATTGATTTCCATAATTTTATCAAAAATTACGGGATCTATTTCTTCAATTGGACTGTATACAGGATTTGTTGCAGCATTATTTACCAAAATATCTATGCGACCAAAAGCCGCTATTGTTTTAGAAATTAACTGTTTTCGTTGGTCATCTTTTCCAATATGACAGGCAATCCCAATGGCGCTTAAGCCTTCTTTTTTAAATTCTGCCACTACAACGTCGCAGGCTTCTTGACTGCGAGAACTGATGACAACCTGTGCACCATTTTCTGCCAATCCTTTTGCAATCGCTTTTCCTATACCCTTGCTAGAACCTGTTATAATAGCAACTTTTCCTTCGAGATTAAATTGTTCTTTTATGGTCATTATAAGATATATTCTTTGTCTTGTTTAATTGTCAAAATCCGATCATCCATTAAAGAAAGCGCTAAAGAAACTGTTTTTGGTACTTCATATTTAAAGTAGAATTTCATGGTATGAATTTTACTTTCGTAAAAATCTTGGGAATATTTTCTATCGGAATTAGCAACTTCTTTTTTTGCATCCACCGCCATTTCTAACCACAACCATCCAATCACAACAATACTCATGTATTCCATAAATAAATTAGCATCTGCTAAATAGCGTTCGTAATTTCCTTTCATTGCAAAAGGCATTAAATGTGCCAATACTTTTTCTGAAAGTTTTAGTTTTTCACCTAAAACAGCAGCATATTCTTTAAGATCTTCTTCTTTTGCAGCCGCTTCAATAGTATGCATTATTTCAGTTACCAATAAGGCCAAACCTTTTCCATTTTGCATGGTCACTTTTCTACCCAATAAATCTTGTGATTGAATTCCTGTTGTTCCTTCGTAAAGAGACGAAATTCTAATATCTCTATAATACTGTTGCAAACCAAAATCTGTACAAAAGCCGTAACCCCCTAATACCTGTAAGCCATTATCTACAGATTCTGCACCCGCTTCAGATGGAAATGTTTTTACAATAGGGATGATCATCTCTAGTAACAAGTTGTACTTTTCTTTTTCTTCTTCCGAAGTAGCTGTCGTAATAATATCTTGGTATTTTGATGCTAAAAAAACCAAACTTAAAGAACCCTCTGCAATAGATTTTTGCAACAATAACATTCTTCGAACATCTGGGTGTTCTATAATTAAGCTTTGTTTTTCTGTAGGATTTTTTTTTCCAGTACTGGTTAATTTTCTTCCTTGTGGTCTTTCATTTGCGTATTGTAATGAAGTTCTATAAGCGGCCATTGCAATTGCAGCAGCACCTCTACCAACGGCTATTCTTGCCCCATTCATCATTAAAAACATTTGATTTAAACCTTTGTGCTCTTCACCCACAAGCCAACCTCTACAATCATCAGTGTCACCAAAACCTAGGTGTGTTGTGCAATACCCTCTTTGTCCCATTTTCTGAAAATCTGCAATGGTCATTACATCATTGTACTCCAAACTCCCATCTTTTTTAAGCCTTTTTTTAGGAACAACAAAAAGTGAAATTCCTTTTGTTCCCTGCGGAGCACCATCAATTCTTGCCAACACTAAATGCACAAAGTTATCTGCATACTGATGATCCCCACCAGAAATAAATATTTTTTGTCCACTAATTTTATAATATCCTTCCGCTGTTGGACTCGCTTTTGTTACAATATCAGACAAAGAACTTCCTGCCTGTGGCTCTGTTAAGCACATCGTACCTCCCCAAATCCCTGCAAGCATATTTGGTATATAGGTTTCTTTTAGTGTTTCGTTTCCAAACTCAATAATTAACTCTGCAGCTCCCTGTGTTAAACTTGGATACCCTGGCAAATGATTGTTTGCGGCATCCATAACATACACGGCAGCTTGCAATGCAGAAAAAGGTATTTGAAG
Organism: uncultured Polaribacter sp.; assembly: GCA_913061165.1. GTDB lineage: Bacteria > Bacteroidota > Bacteroidia > Flavobacteriales > Flavobacteriaceae > Polaribacter. Next base: position 7,836 of record CAJXTJ010000016.1, on the reverse strand, counting down.
GCCACCATCTTCATAATTAAAAGAAGCTGCTATGATACCCATTTCTCCAGATTTACGCATTACCGTCTCTACCTGTTTATGTACGATTACTTTGCCATCTTTGTGATATGCAGGAGTTTCATCCATTTCTTTAAAATAGGGGTACAATTCTCTGTCTGAAAATTCCTTAACAGCGTCTATAAAAAGATTCAATGATTCCATATCATGCTCCTGAAACCGTTCTCTTGACAATAAATTTTCTAAACTATGAATATCATAAAGAAGGTACTTCAAGGTTTCTAGGTCTACATATTTTTTTGACATGGTATCTATCTGTTTTATAATTGATTTTTAATTTTCACCAACTCTGCCTTTACTTCTTCTAGTCTGCTAATAATTTGATGATTAAAAACAGCTCCATCTAAGTTCTTTTTTAATTTTTGTTTTGCACCCTCTAAAGTAAAGCCTCTTTCTTTTACTAAGTTAAAAATAAGTTTAAAGTTTGCGATATCATCTGCAGTAAATAGACGATTCCCTTTTGCATTTTTTTTAGGTTTTATAATGTCAAATTCCTTTTCCCAAAAACGCACTAAAGAGGTATTTACATTAAAAGCTTTGGCAACTTCGCCAATTTTATAATATCTTTTTTCAGGTAAATCTACATGCATATTCTTAAGGATTCAGTGTTCAGTGCTCAGTAATTAGTAATTAGTAATTAGTAATTAAAAAACATATTTAATATTACAATTAAATACTTCTATTTTTTTAATTTTTTTCTATTGACTATTGCCTCTCGTTTCCAAAATAAAAAATTAATCATAAGACTGCCCTTCTTCTTCGGCTGCCTTTTGCATTGCTGCAAATTCTTCTGGTGTTAAATCTCCGTAATAAAAATTAATAGGATTTAAAGCTTTACCATTTTTATGCACTTCATAATGTAAATGCGCAGAAACAGATCTCCCGGTATTTCCTACGTATCCAATTAAATCTCCACGCTTCACATTTTGTCCACGTTTTGCTTTAATTTTACTCATGTGTGCATAAATAGTTCTATACCCATAACCGTGGTCTATATAGACTACTTTGCCATAGGTTGCACTTCTACTAGAGCGAATTACTTTACCATTTCCAGAAGCATAAATTGGTGTTCCCTTTGGTGCAGTAAAATCCATTCCCTTGTGAAATTTTCTAATTTTTAGTATTGGATGCATTCTCCATTTATAACCAGAAGCCATTCTTGTTAAATCTACTAATTTTACGGGCAATATTGCTGGAATTGCCGCTAGCATTTTCTCTTTTTCCTTTGCTAAAGTTACAATTTCATCTAAAGATTTAGATTGTATTACCAATTGTTTAGACAAAATATCTATGTCTTTGGTTAATTGCTTTATCATTTTAGAATTATCATAACCTTCTAAGCTCTTGTATCTATTTACGCCACCAAAACCAGCTTTTCTTTGCTCATTTGGTATTGGGTTCGCCTCAAAATACATCCTATATATATTGTTATCTCTCTCCTGTAACTGATTTAAAACAGTAGAGCTCTCTGCTATTCTCTTGGATAATAAATCTAAATTTAATTGTAAATTTTCATTTTCTCTATTTATTGCTCTTTCATTTGGTGACATTATAAACTGACTAAAGATTATAAAACCTATAAATGCCGTCAATAAAACTGTCAAAATACCAAAAACAGTTTTCTTATAATAATCACTTTTCTTTACATCAATTTTTCTGTAAGAAAGTGTATCTGCATCGTAATAATATTTTACTTTTGCCATAGTTGTAAATGTACTATTTTTGTTTTTTAAATGATTTTATCATATACATCTCATTTTTTAACAACATGCCAATTTACAAAATGTTTTACAACTACTTTTTGTAAGTTGTTTTTTTTAAGATATATTAACATAATTAACTCTCCGAAGTATCGGAAAGAAACTTTTTTTTTATGAAATCACAAGATATTCGCGCTACATTTTTAAATTTTTTTAAGGAAAAATCGCATTTAATTGTGCCCTCTGCTCCAATGGTTACAAAAGATGACCCAACTTTAATGTTTGTAAATTCTGGAATGGCGCCTTTTAAAGAATATTTTTTAGGAAATGCAAAACCAAAAAATAATAGAATTTCAGACTCTCAAAAATGTTTACGTGTTTCTGGTAAACATAACGATTTAGAAGAGGTGGGTTATGATACCTATCATCATACCTTATTTGAAATGCTAGGAAACTGGTCTTTTGGAGATTACTTTAAAAAAGAAGCAATTGCTTGGGCCTGGGAATTGTTAACTGAAGTTTATAAAATAGATAAAGATATCTTATACGTCACAGTTTTTGAGGGTTCTGATGACGCTGATAATTTAAAAATGGATACGGAAGCATATGATTTGTGGAAACAATTTATTGCTGAAGACAGAATTTTAAAAGGAAATAAAAAAGATAATTTCTGGGAAATGGGTGCTCAAGGACCTTGCGGACCTTGTTCTGAAATTCATGTAGATATTCGTTCTGCAGAAGAAAAAGCAAAAGTAGACGGTCGCACTTTAATTAACGAAGATCATCCGCATGTTGTAGAAATCTGGAACTTAGTTTTCATGCAATTTAATAGAAAAGCGAACGGAATACTAGAAGATTTACCAAACAAACATATAGACACAGGAATGGGTTTTGAGCGTTTGTGCATGGTGCTACAAAATGTACAGTCAAATTATGATACCGATGTTTTTACACCAATTATTAGTGAGATTGGTGCAATAACGAATACAAAATATGGTAGTAATGCACAACAAGATATTGCAACTCGTATCATATCCGATCATTTAAGAGCGGTTGCTTTTTCTATTGCAGATGGTCAATTACCAAGCAATACCGGTGCTGGTTATGTGATACGTAGAATTTTACGAAGAGCAATTAGATACGGATTTACATTTTTAGACAAAAAAGAACCTTTTATATATCGGTTAACAGATGTATTGTGTAAAAAAATGGGCGATGCCTTTCCTGAATTAATAGCACAAAAACAACTAATTGAAAACGTCATTAGAGAAGAAGAAGCTTCTTTTTTAAGAACTCTAGATAAAGGTTTAGTCTTATTAGATGTAATCATTTCGGACTCTAATACTAAAGAAATTTCTGGTGAAAAGGTATTTGAATTGTATGATACTTTTGGTTTCCCAGTAGATCTAACTGCGCTAATTTTATCTGAAAAAGGATATACTCTAGATGAAAAAGGGTTTCAAGAGAAACTTCAAAAACAAAAGAATAGATCTAGGGCGGCAAGCGAAAGTTCTACAGAGGATTGGACTGTTTTAATTGATGATACTGTTGAAGAATTTATTGGTTATGATGTTTTAGATGCTCCTGTAAAATTAATAAGATATAGAAAAGTAAAGTCTAAAAAAGACGGAGAAATGTATCAATTAGTTTTTAACTTAACTCCGTTTTACCCAGAAGGTGGCGGACAAGTTGGAGATAAGGGATATTTAGAAGATATACATGGAGATGTTGTTTATATTCTAGACACTAAGAAGGAAAATAATGTAATTATTCACTTTACAAAAAATCTTCCAAAGCATATAAACGCCAACTTAAAAGCTGTTGTAGATGGAAAACAACGTCATAGAACGGATTGTAATCATACAGCAACACACCTATTGCATCAAGCATTAAGAGAAGTCTTAGGAACACACGTAGCGCAAAAAGGTTCTGCAGTGCACTCAAAATATTTACGTTTTGATTTTTCTCATTTTTCTAAATTAACTTTAGATGAATTGCAAGCTGTAGAAGATTTTGTAAATGCACGTATTTCTGGAAAACTACCTTTGATAGAAAAAAGAAACATACCAATGCAACAGGCAATTGATGATGGTGCAATTGCTTTATTTGGAGAAAAATATGAAGATACTGTGCGCGCTATTAAATTTGGTGCCTCTGTGGAATTATGTGGTGGAACCCATGTTAAAAATACAGGAGATATTTGGCACTTTAAAATAAAATCTGAAGGAGCGGTTGCATCTGGAATTAGAAGAATTGAAGCAATTACCAATGACGCAGTAAAAGACTTTTATTCTGAAAATAATAAAACTTTATTTGAAATTAAAGATTTATTAAACAATACTAAAGAACCTGCAAAGGCAGTTCTTAAATTACAAGAAGAAAATACTTCTTTGCAAAAACAAGTTGAACAACTTTTAGCAGAGAAAACTCAAAATTTAATTGGTGAAATTAAAAATCAGTTACAAGAAATAAATGGCGTACAATTTTTAGCTACAAAAGTAGATTTAGATGCAAACGGCATTAAAAACCTAGCTTTTACTTTAGGCAAAGACTATCAAAATTTATTCTTGTTATTTGCTACCACCCCTTCTAAAGACAAAGCAATGTTAACATGTTATATTTCTAAAGAATTAGCAAATGAGCGTGGTTATGATGCGGGCAAAGTAGTTAGAGAATTAGGAAAATTAATACATGGTGGCGGTGGTGGTCAAAATTTCTTTGCAACTGCTGGTGGTAAAAATCCGGGAGGAATACCTAAAGCTTTAGAAGGAGCTAAAAATTATTTAGTGTAAAATTTAAACTATTGAAGTATTAATTTTTAGTCTAATTTTACATTAGCCAATACTTAATCATGAAACTCCAAACTAAAATTCCTCTAAAAAGAGAAACTCAAAATCTAATAGATTATAAATCTAATTTATTACTGTTAGGTTCTTGCTTTTCAGAAAATATTGGAGACAAATTAAGTTACTTCAAATTTAAAGCTACTCAAAATCCATTTGGTATTCTATTTCATCCAAAAGCAATAGAAAATTTAATTTCAAATACTAGTAACAAAAAAGTATATTCTAGTGATGATCTTATACATCAAAATGAAGCTTGGCATTCTTTTGACGCGCATTCTAGTTTAAGTTCTGCAAGTGAAAACGAACTTCTAAATAAACTTAATTTAGCAATTTCTTTAACTAATAAAAAAATAAAAGAAGCTTCTCATATTGTTATTACTATAGGAACTTCTTGGGTTTATAGATTTATAGAAACAGATACAATTGTTGCTAATTGTCATAAAATTCCACAAAAAAAATTCTTAAAAGAACTCTTAACTATTACTGAAATTACAGAAAGTTTAGCGCATAGTATTTCTTTAATTAAGTCTCTGAATTCAGAGGTATCTATTACGTTTACGGTTTCTCCTATAAGACATTTAAAAGATGGTTTTATTGAAAACACACAGAGTAAATCGCATTTAATTGCGGCAATCCATACTTTAGTTAATAAGCAAAATATTTCTTATTTTCCTTCTTATGAAATTATGATGGACGAATTACGTGATTATCGTTTTTATGCAGAAGACATGATTCATCCAAATAAAACAGCTATTAATTATATTTGGGGAAAATTTATAGATACTTGGTTTTCTGAAGAGACGAAATTAACAATGAAAGAGATTGATGAAATTCAGAAAGGAATTTTACACAGACCTTTTCGTGAAGATTCTGGACCACATCAGCAATTTTTACTAAAGTTAGAGCAAAAAAAAAGTAGTCTTAAAGAAAGACTACCTTTTATTAATTTTTAAAAAAGTATGCTTAAACGTGGGGCACTAAATTTTGCCATGGTCCACCATTAATAGTATCTATACCGTTGTTAGATAAAAACTGAGCGGCTTGACCACTTCTAGCACCACTTCTACAAACAGCTATTACAGGTTTCCCCCAAGATTTAATTTGTTCTAATTCTAACGGAATTACCGTTAAAACAATATGTTTAGACCCGGATACATGGCCTTCATTCCACTCTTCTAATGTTCTAACATCTAAGACAACAGCGCCTCTTTCTAAATAATCTTTAATTTCTGTGCTCATATTTTATCTTTTAATAATATCCAAAAAAACTAATACAATAAATTTTATTTTTCTAATTTCTTGACTTTTAACAAATTTAATCCATTTCGTATTAAATTATAATACTTTTCATTTTTCTGCAGGATCAACAAATGCTTAAGTATTTCTTTTTGTACCGAAAAATGATACTGCAAAGCTACTTCATAAAGTTCTAAACTCAACAACCAATCATCAGAAAAATCTTTTTTCAACTCCTCTAATATAATTATAATATTCTTTTCAGAAACATTATTTGCTTCGCGCATTTTCCTTACTTCTTCATACAAAACATACAATTCCTTTTCCTTGTCTGTATATCTTATTTTTCGTGTTTTCGTTTTAGAGACTTCACTCTCATCTTGAAAAGAGCTTATATCTGCAGCGCCTGCAAAAGCAGAAATCACCTCTTTACCAACTGCCATATTGTAAATTCCATCTTCTGGTTTAAATAAAATAGTCTCTTTATAATTAACGGTGCAGTTTTCTATAGAGATTAATAATATTTTACCACTTAGATCTCTCGTTCCTGTAATTATATCTCCAGCTACTTTTATTCCGCCTTCAAATTCTAAAGAAACCTTTTTACCTTCAAAAATTTGATATGCTTCTAAATCTCTTGGACTCATATTCTCAATAGGAATATTAATTCCTTTCAATTTACCAATAGGACTTCCAAAACCATTTGGATGCTTTTCTACACCATGCCCAATAAGTTCTTTATCTCTATTTGAAAGTGCAGTTAAACCGGCAGTTTGAAAATAAATAGGCTTGTTGTTTTCATCTGCAATTAGCTGCGTAAAAACTCCTGAAATTTGTATCCCAGTACTCAACTCAATAGTACCAATATTTTTAGAATTTATTAACTTCTGTATTCCATTTAAACCTCCCTTACGAATGGCCATTTTATTGGCAAATTGCTCTAAAACTAAGCTCAAGTGCGCAAAATCTGGCGTTACAAATAATTGTGGTTGCGGTTTTGTAATGTCAAAATTTACATCTGCAGCCTCAATAGTATAGGGTCTCTTCTTTACTTCATCTTTCATACAGCAAGCGCTCTCACCAATAGAAGAAAGTAACCCTGCTCCGTAAATTCTCGGGTTTGCTAAAGTGCCTATCAACCCGTATTCTACCGTCCACCAATGTAAGTTTCTTATTTGTGCCATTTCAGACAATTCGCCCATATTATCTTGTAAATACTCCACTGCTTTCTGAGCTTCACTTGTTTCTTTTTCTGAAGAATTAGGATCCTCTTTTAAAATAGACAAAAGACGAATCGCTTCATACATTTCAAAATCTTTGGCTGAAGAAATTGCTTTGCATCCAATTTCGCCAAAACGTCTTAAATATTCTGCATATTCCGGATTTGCAATAATTGGTGCATGCCCTGCTGCTTCATGAATAATATCTGGTGCTGGAGTATACTCAATATGATCTATAGTTCGCATATCTGATGCAATAACTAAAACATTATATGCCTGAAACTCCATAAATGCGTTTGGTGGAATAAAACCATCTACAGAAACCGCTGCCCAACCAATATCTTTTAGAATACGGTTCATGCCATCCATATAAGGAATTCTCTCAGTTGAAATTCCTGTTTTAGCAAGACCTGTTGCATAAGAATTATGTGCAACTTTGCTTAAATAATCGATATTAATGCGCATTACATACCTCCAAACTGATTGGCTTTGTGCTGTATATTCTTCATAAGGTTGTTTTACAACAAACTTATGTAAGTGTTTTGGTAGTTTTTTTGTGACATCATTCAATTGAAAGTGCATATTCATGAATATATTGAATTATTCCTACAAAATTACGCATTAAAATAGTAATTCCTTATTTTAAATTTGTTAAAACCACTTTTATATCGTTATAAAATCATAGCAACTCTTTTTAATCCTTTTAATAAAAGAGGACTTTATATAAATACTGTCTCTTATACACATCTGACGCTGCCGACGACTCCTTACGTGTAG
>CAJXTJ010000015.1 GCA_913061165.1 uncultured Polaribacter sp. | reverse complement strand
AGATGTAGAGAGGTCTCGTGGGCTCGGAGATGTGTATAAGAGACAGATATATAACTACTCTTCTTTGAAGGTGTTTTTTATAACTTTATAACCAATAAAAATTTTTAACTTAATACACTTTCTCTGCAGTAATAATTTCTTTTTTAATTTACAAATTTTCCCCTATTATTAAAGAGCACTGCAGATGAAAGCTTGATTGCAATCACAATCTGTATTAATTTAAAATAAACTCCTACATTTCTTTTAAAGAAACAAATATATTAATAAATGGAGTTATTTTTATGTCTAATTTAGACCAATAAGTGTTGGTAAAAGGTCAAATTTTTTGATATTCTCTTGGGGTTACTCCAAATTTTGTTTTGAATGCTTTAATGAAATTTGATAGGTTTTTATATCCAATTTCTTCATAAATATCTGTTGGGCGTTTTGATTTCTGCCTTAACAGAAAGGCAGAATGTTCAAGTCTTTTTTCTTGAAACCACTTACTTGGTGAATTTTGGAAGTGTTTTTTAAATGTTCTTTTAAATGAAGAAGTACTCATATTAGCTAAAAATGAAAGCTCTTTTATTGATAGTTTGTTTAATGTATTATAATCAACCGTCTGAATAAAACTTTGGAAGCTAGTATCACTATCATTAATTAAGGAATAAAGAAAGTTTACCCCTTTTATTTCAACGAGATATAGCATTAGTTCATTAAACTTAGCGACTAAAATATTGTTTTGAATTGATTTAGAAAATTTAGATATTTTTAAAATACTCTTTGTAAACCCTTCTATATATTGATCATAATCGAATGAATACATTGAAGCATAATTGGTATTATCTTGCGGATTTAGTTTAAATTTTTTAATAAAATTTAGGACTGCTTCATTAGAGAAGAAGAATAAAATACTTCTGTATTTGGTTTCATCATTATAAAAATTTTCGGTCATTAGACTATTTCCAGCCTTCATTAATAGAAATTGAGAGTTATTAATTAAACTTGATGAGTTATCAAAAAAGACTTTTTTTGTTCCGTTTTGAAGAAAACTAAACGTGTTTTTACTAAGTATAATTTGTTGTTTAGAGATTTCTTTAGTGTTTACATAATCATAAACTGCTATGGATTGAGATGACTTTAAATTTAGGTCATCTGGTAGGGTAATTATATTCATAGTTTTCTCCTCATTTGTTTAATTAATCAAATTTAAATTTAAACAAGGTTTAATAAGTTATATAATTAAGATTTTAGTTATCAAAATTAATAAGAGCTGTTTTAAAATATTTATTATATCTTTTTAATGAGATACATATAAACAGGATAATGATCTGAATATCCACCAGTATAGCCACCATTAGAAAAACTTCTAAAAGGATAGCCTTTAAATTTTCCTTTTTTATCACTTAAAAAATGTTTGTTAAAAATCATAGCTTTGTACATTTTATAAGTAGAAAAATCTTTTTCTCCTTTATCTAATAACGGTAATGAAATTAGAATCATGTCAAAGAGGTTTAAATTGTCTCTATAAGCTAATGTGTTAAATCCTTTTCTGTGTAAATTTTCATACGGATTGTATATATCATTTTTCCCAACATTTCTCTTTTTTCTCTTTGTTTTTAGAATTTTCTTAAAGCTGGTATTATTCGGGTCATCATTAAAATCTCCCAACGTTAAGATTTTAGCATTTTCTTCTTTAGCTCTAATTTTTTCTATGATTTTTATATTTTGATATGCTGCTTTTTCTCTTAAAGGTCTACTTTTTGCCTCACCACCGCTTCTAGAAGGCCAATGGTTTACAATTACATGAATTAATTCATCATCTAAATAGCCAGAAACCAATAATTGGTCTCTTGTAAACACCTTTCTATTATTCTTGTAAATATTAGGATTAAACACTTCGTGATGTAAGGGTTTAAAATATTTTTTTTGGTATAATAAAGCTACGTCAATCCCTCGTTTGTCAGGAGAATCGTAATGCACAATTCCGTATTTTTTTTGTATTAAATGTTTCGATTTTATTAAATCTTCTAAAACACTTCGATTTTCAACTTCAGAGACTCCTATAATCGCTGGGCTTGTTTTTGCCTCTTCTAATCCTATTTGGGCAATGGTGCTTGCTAGTTTGTCAATCTTATCCCAATACACCTTAGATCGGTTAAATTTCATCTCCATCATCGGGCTTGCTTCGTCATTTATAGAAAGATCGTTTATGGTATCAAATAAATTTTCTAAGTTGTAAAACGCGATGGTTCTAATGGTGTATTTCTTTGCGTTTTTCTGAGAAAAAGAAATACAGATTTGAAATAGTAAGAGTACCAATACATAGTTTTGCTTGTTCATTTTTAGTTTTTTTTTATTATAAATTTACAGAATAAAAGGTATTATTTAAAATATTTTTTTGGTTTTAGAAACTTTTTTCAAAAAATAAGTAGTAGTTTTACTTTGCTATTTAATTGAAAAAGAAAATGTTATGACTAAAAAAATTGTACATCTAGTACTGTTTCTGTTGTGCTATACAACACTATATTCCCAAAATAGTATCAAAGGAATTCTGCTAGAAAATAATTCTAAGACGCCATTATCGAATGTCTTAGTAAGCATTAAAAATACAATTTTTACTACAAAAACAGATTTAAATGGAGCTTTCCATTTAAAGGCCCTTTCGCAAGGAAATTATATTTTAGAAATTAAGTTTAATGGATTTGAAACTCAGAATTTTCCATTGGAAATTTCTAACAATACCATAGATTTGGGTGTTATTTTATTATTTAAAGATTTCACAGATGAACTAGACTTGAGTATTATTACAATCTCAGATGATGAATTAAATAATGATGCAAGTGCTGCCGATAATATTTCTGGTCTTTTACAAGCTTCAAAAGATATTTTTTTAAGAACTGCTGCTTTTGAGTTTAGTTCCTCTTTTTTTAAAGTAAAGGGGTTAGATTCTGGAAATGGTAAAGTTCTAATTAACGGTATTCAAATGAACAAGGTCTATGACGGTAGAGCACAATGGAGCAATTGGGGTGGACTAAATGATGTTTTAAGAAATCAAGAACTTAGTAATGGTTTAGCAGCTTCTAATGTTACTTTTGGTGGTATTTTAGGAGCTACAAATATGAATACAAGAGCCTCTTTGCAAAGGCCCGGAACAAGACTTTCTTACTCTTCTTCTAATAGAAGTTATGTGCACAGGGCAATGGCAACTCATACCACAGGTATTTCTAAAAATGGTTGGGCAATAACTTTTTCAGCAAGTAGAAGAACAGGAGCTGAAGGTTTTAATGACGGTACTTCTTACAATGCATACGCTGTATTTACATCTATAGAAAAGAAAATTAACGACCACCACAGTATTAATTTTACAGGTATTTTTACACCAAATAGAAGGGGAAAATCTTCACCAAACACGCAAGAGGTTTTCGATTTAAAAGGAATTGAATATAATGAGTATTGGGGAGATTTAAACGGTAGAAAATTAAACTCTCGAATAAAAGAAGTTGCAGAACCTATCTTAATGTTAAATCATTATTGGGATATTTCAGAAAATGGAACACTTCAAACAAATGCATCCTATCAATTTGGGAAAATAGGAAACAGTCGCTTAGATTTTAACGGCGGTGCAAACCCCAGTCCTGCATATTACCAAGTATTACCAAGTTATTTTTTAAGAACGAATGACTTATCTGGAGCATATATTTCACAAGAAAATTTTGTTAATAAAGGGCAATTAGATTGGTATCGTATTTTTGATGCAAATAGAACCAATACAAATGCTGGCTTAAACAATGCCTATGTATTGTATGAAGATAGAAATGATGACAAACAAATTACCCTAAATACGATCTACAATTTAGAGATAAACAAACATATTTCTATAAACGGAAAATTAGAATACAAACGTTTGCGCTCTCATAATTTTGCAGAGGTAATCGATTTGTTGGGTGGAAGTGGCTATTTAGATATTAATAATTTTGCAGATTCAGAAACACAAATGCAAAATGATGTTTTAAACCAGAATAGAGTTGTAGGTGTTGGTGACGCATTTAGATATAATTTCAATCTAAAGTCAGATTTTATAAATGCTTTTGCGCAAGGACAGTTTAAATACAATAAAGTAGATTTTTTTGCAGCTGTAAAGGTCTCTCAAATAACAAATCAAAGAGAAGGCTTGTATAAAAATGGTCGCTTTGAAAACAATTCTTTAGGGGCATCAGAAAAAATAAGTTTCACAAATTATGGTTTAAAAACAGGTGCAACTTATAAAATAAATGGCCGCAATTTAATAGATGCAAATGTTGCCTATTTAACCCAAGCGCCAACCATTAGAAACTCTTTTTCTAATTCAAGAGAAAATAATAATATAGTAGAAGATTTACAAAGCGAAAAAGTATTTTCTGCGGATGTAAGTTACATTAGAAGAAGTCCAATTATTACCTCAAGAGTAACCGCATATTATACATCAATAAAAGATGTAACAGAAATTTCTTTTTATTTTGCAGACGGCGTTGGAGGAGATAACACGGCATTTGTTCAAGAAATAGTATCAGGTATTAAAAAGAAACAATTAGGTTTAGAATTGGGTATAGAAGCACAAGTTACTGCCACAATAAAATTAAAAGGTGCAGCAGCTATTGGTAGTTTTGTATATGCCAATAACCCTAATTTGTATCTTACTTCAGATGTTACAAATGAGGGTATTTTTGATGAAAAAGGGCGCTCAGGAAATTACACATCTAACTTAAAAAACTATAAAATTGCAGCAGGGCCGCACCAAGCCTATTCCGCCGGTTTTGAATATAGAGATCCCAATTATTGGTGGATTGGGGCAACGGTAAACTTTTTTAGCAATACCTATGTAGATATTGCACCATTAACAAGGTCTCGTAACTTTTATTCAGATGCAGACGGCCTAACTTTTCCAGATTATGACCTAGAGTCCGCTAATCAATTATTGCAACAAGAAAAATTTGATACTTATAAAGTTGTAAACCTTGTTGGAGGGAAGTCTTGGAAGATAGATGGTTATTATATTAGTGCATTTGCAACGGTAAATAATTTATTAAATATAGCGTATAAATCTGGCGGATTTGAACAGGGTAGAAATGCAAATTATAACGAATTAAGTGCAGACAAAGCTCTAGATAAACCTGTATTTGGTAATAAATATTGGTACGGCAGAGGTACCACATACTTTTTGAACTTAAACTTTAGTTTTTAAAAATAAATCGAATGAAAATGAAAACAAATAGCGGCTTGTTTATAGCCATTGCAACCAGTCTCTTTTTCACAGCTTGTGTAGAGGATAATGATTATAAAGTGCCACAAAATTTAGGGATAGAAGAAAACTTAAAATTAGAAGCAATATTAGACAGTATTCAAAACAATCAGTTAGAATTAAAATCGATAAAAGATTTAAAAAAATTGTATAATTCTGGCACAGATCCAGTAAAAATAGTTTCAAATATTGTGGTAAAAGGGTATGTGATTTCTTCGGATGCCAAAGGAAATTATTTTAGAGAGTTTTACATACAAGATGCACCCGAAAATCCAACAGCAGGAATTAAAGTAGTACTTAACTTAACCAATAGTTATAATAAATTCAATTTCGGACGTGAAGTATATATTAGACTTAAAAATCTCTATATAGGAGAAACAAATTCGGGAGACGGTGTAATTTCTATTGGTGGTAAAATAAAATTAACAGACATTACAGAGATAGAAAGTATCACTCAAAATCAGATTGAAAATTATATATTTAGGGCGCCAACGACAGAAGTAATTGTTCCTAAAACGGTAACCCTTGGTGGCTTGGAAAATGTTGCTAATATCGGAACTTTTGTGCGCATAAAAAATGCTTATTTCTCAACAAATTTAGCCGGAAAAGCATTCGTAGACCCTTCAGAAGATTTTGATACAAAACGGCAAGTTGAAACCTGTGAAGGTCCTAGTATTATAACTACTTTTTTAGAAACAAGTTCTTTTGCAAGTTTTTCAAATAATGCTCTTCCAGAGGGTGCCGGAAGTATTAATGCAGTTGTCTCCAGAGATTTTAGAGGAGATTTTACTGTTTTAGTTTTAAATACTTTAGATGATATAGACATGAAGAATACAAGATGCACTCCTTTAGCGATTGCAGATTTTTCAACAATACTTTTAAGTGAAGATTTTGAAGCAACTTCTGGCGAGATAAATATATTAGACTGGTCTAATTACAGTGAAGCAGGTTCTAAAAAATGGAGGGCTTATGATGATGCGAATTCTTTAAGTAAGGCAACAAGAATGGGTTCTTTTAGATCTGGTGATGAAAGTACAATTTCTTGGTTAATTACCAAGGGCATCAATTTAGAAACTACTGGAGAGGAATACTTATCTTTTGAAACGTCTACTTCTTTTGCAGACGGAAGTACTTTAGAGGTGTTAATTTCTGAAAACTGGAATGGTACAGTAGCAAATATTACCAATGCAAATTGGGTTGCTTTGCCCGCAAGAATAGCGTCTAATAATGACGATTTTAATAGTTTTAAATTTTCAACATTTATAAATTTATCTCCCTATTCAGGAACTGCTTATATTGCCTTTAAATATGTAGGAAATGGAAATGAAGATTTTGATGGAACCTATGAATTAGATAATATCACTATTATTGCAAAGTAATACTTAATAGAATGGAAAAAATAGAACACATAGGTATCGCTGTAAAAGACCTTGAGGTGTCAAATAAGTTGTTTGCATCACTCTTTGGCAAAGAACATTACAAGGAAGAAGAAGTTGCGTCTGAGGGTGTAAAAACTTCTTTTTTTAAAAGCGGGCCCAATAAGATAGAATTATTACAAGCTACAAACGCAGAGAGTCCAATTGCAAAATTTATAGAAAAGAAAGGCGAAGGAGTGCATCATATTGCATTTGCAGTTCTAGATATAAAAGCAGAGATAAAAAGACTTAAAACAGCAGGTTTTATTATTTTAAATGAAACCCCTAAAAAAGGCGCAGATAATAAATTAGTGGCTTTTTTACACCCAAAAACTGCAAACGGTGTTTTAATTGAATTGTGCCAAGAAATAGAATAAGTTAAAATACTCCTAAGAGGCACTGCCAACTGCATACTAATTATTATCTTGCCAACGTTTTAAAGCTATTATAAATGCCTCCAAAATTTGAATCTTATCAAAAAAGACGCTTAGCATCTTCTTACATATCTGTTGTAATTAGTATTGCTTTGGTACTTTTTATGTTGGGTGTTTTAGGCTTGGTTCTTTTAAAATCTACTGCAGTTGCGAATAGAGTAAAAGAAAAAGTAGTTATTACTTTGTACTTAAAAGATAAAATAAGTACCAAACAAATAAATAGTTTTAAAGCCTCTATTACTAAAGAAGAATTCACAAAAAGAATTATTTACACTTCTAAAAAGCAGGCGGCCAAAAAATTTAGCAAGGAAATAGGCGAAGATTTTTTAACTTTTTTGGGAGATAATCCGTTAAAAAATGAAATAGATATTTTCTTGAAACCAGATTTTATAACTCCAGAAAAAATGCAAGAAATAGAAACTCGTTTTCTTAAAAATGCATTTGTCGCAGACGTTTCTTACGATAAACTTTTAATAAACCTACTTACAAATAATATTCAAAGAATTAGTTTTTGGCTTTTAGTCTTAAGCGGATTTTTTGGTTTGGTAGCCATCATCTTAATTAATGGTGCTATTAGATTAACAATATATTCTAAAAGATTTAACATTAAAACCATGCAAATGGTAGGTGCTACAAAAGGTTTTATTAGAAGGCCTTTTATTTGGCAAGGTATAAAATTAGGCCTTATAGGCGCATTTTTAGCTTTAATAGGTTTGGGTGTGGTTATTTATTATTTAGATAAATTTGCACCAAGTTTAGGATTCTTAAAAGATTATATTTCTCTAAGCTATTTAGGTGGTGGTGTTTTAGGTGCCGCTTTAATAATTACTTGGTTAAGCGCCTTCTTTGCAACGCAACGTTTTTTAAACCTACAAACAGAAGAACTTTATTATTAAAATATGAAAGAAGAAAACATTCAGAAACCTACATTTATTTTTGGAAAGAAAAATTACACTTTTATGGTGGTAGGAATTATTTTTATAGCACTAGGCTTTATTTTTATGTCTGGTGGCGGAAGTGACAACCCAGCTGTTTTTAATGAAGATATTTACAACTGGCAGCGCATTCGTTTAGCACCAACGTTGGTAATTATTGGTTTAGGAATTGAGATTTATGCAATTTTAGTAAACCCTAAGAAATAAGAATGAATATTTTAGAAGCTATAATTCTTGGGGTAATTCAAGGTTTAACAGAATTTTTACCGGTATCCTCTAGCGGTCATTTAGAGTTAGCAAAAGTAATTCTAGGCGATACTTCTGTACCCGAAGAAAGTTTGACCTTTACAGTAGTTCTTCATTTTGCCACTGCATTAAGCACTATTGTGATTTTTAGAAAAGAAATTTTAGAAATTTTAAAAGGATTGTTGCAGTTTAAATGGAACGATGAATTTAAGTTTTCATTAAAAATTATTATTTCAATGCTGCCTGCAGTAGTTGTAGGTTTACTTTTCGAGGAAGAATTAGCGTCTTTTTTTGGAGGTAAAATACTTTTAGTGGGGTGTATGTTATTACTAACCGCACTGTTATTACTATTAGCAGACAAAGCAAAAAACACAAAAAAAGAAGTTTCATTTTGGAATGCTGTACTCATTGGTATCTCTCAAGCAATAGCAATGTTACCAGGAATTTCTAGATCTGGTGCTACCATTTCTACATCGGTTTTATTGGGAGTTGATAGAACTAGAGCCGCTAAATTTTCATTTTTAATGGTAGTGCCATTAATTTTTGGGAAGATTGGAAAAGATCTTTTAAGTGGAGATATAAGTTTTCAATCCTCAGAAATAATACCTATTACAGCTGGCTTTATAGCTGCTTTCTTAGCTGGTTTGGTAGCTTGTAAATGGATGATTTCTTTAGTAAAGAAAAGCAAACTTTCTTACTTTTCAATATACTGCGCAATTGTAGGAAGTATTGCAATTGGATATGCCCTCTTAAATTAAGAAAACATGACGGAAGAAGCTTATAAAAATGGACAAGTTCTATTGATTGATAAACCACTTACATGGACCTCTTTTCAAGTAGTAAATAAATTACGTTGGGAAATTAGACAGCGTTTCAATATTAAAAAAATTAAAGTGGGTCATGCCGGTACTTTAGATCCGTTAGCCACAGGTTTACTTATTATTTGTACTGGGAAGCAAACAAAGCAAATAGATACATATCAAGGGCAAATTAAAGAATATATAGGTACCTTTACCCTTGGAGCAACTACACCAAGTTATGATTTAGAAACTGAAATTAATAACACCTTTCCAACTGCACATATTACTGAAGAATTATTACACGAAACTACCAAACAGTTTGTGGGTGAAATTCAGCAAAAACCACCTATTTTTTCTGCCATTAAAAAAGAGGGGAAACGTTTGTATGAACTGGCAAGAAAAGGAGAAACTACAGAAATTAAAGAAAGAACAGTAACGGTTTCTTCGTTTGAAATTACAGAAATAAAATTACCAGAAGTAGGGTTTAGAATTATTTGTAGCAAAGGAACCTACATTAGGTCTATTGCATTTGATTACGGGAAAGCATTAAACTCTGGAGGACACTTATCTACTTTAAGAAGAACAAAAATTGGTAATTTTTCTGTGGATAATGCCCTTTCTGTAGAAGGTTTTATTAATAATTTGAAGGAAGATAGTTTACAATAATAGAGACTATTTTACAGCGATGTTTTTATTTTGTTAATCTTTTTTACTGCGCTCATTTCGGAATAACATTCGTGTTAAAAACTAAAAACTAAAAACTAAAAACTAAAAACTAATTACTCTTTAGCGCCATGATTTTTAGCTATTTCTATCCAATGTTCAGAAATCTCTTTTGCATCTGCTCCTAAGCCTTTAGCTAAGTGCAAAGCAACACCAATCATTAAAACAGCAGCTTCGTGAAGTTCTTGAAGTGTTTGTAAGCTTCCAAATTGTTCTTGTGCTGTTAAGAGTAGTAAGTTATTATGTTTTTCAGCAAAAGTAACTGGGTTTTCAGTATCTTCTGTAATGTCAGGTATCATTAAGCTGTCTAACCAATCATTGCCTATTTTTTCTACTAACACTTCCGGAAGATCGGTTCCTAAAACCCTCCATGCATTTAGTGTTTTTGTGTCTCCGGATTTAGTTAATTCAGATTCTAAAAGTAACTCAAATGCAATGTCTGCAATGTTTTGCATTACTATTAGATAGGCATCTTGTGCCTTTTCGAATGGATCTGCTTCTTGTCCTTTTAAATATTCTCCTACACTAAGTTTAGGTAAGTCTAAAACTTCAGCACAATCTGTTAAACAAGGAAAGGTGGCACCTTCGTAAATATAATGTGCTTTATCAAATTGTATTTGTCTACCCAACGGGTACAAACGACATGCCAATGGTCGGCCTTTATGGACACTACAACCAGCATTATCTATATATTGACTGCACGATTTCTGTCCTTTTTTATCTAGATTTCCGTTAAAGAGCAAGCGAATACCACCAAGTTCAGTATATAACTTTTTAAATTCTCTAGGAGCAATTTTTTTTTCTTTACTGAAATTTAGCAGTTCCCAAGGGTTTAGCATTACATCTTTTCCAAAACAACAGGTTCCAGATCTAGAGCAGGTAAGAGGTAATATACTGTTGGTACTTAGTTTAGTTGTTTGCAAGTTTTCGTTTAAAGTTAGTTGTATGTTTTAAGCATGAATGTTAGTAAATAAGCTAGCTCTTAAAACTTAGGAGCCACCGTAAAACTCATTTTTTTAAGAGTTGTGGGGTGCAGAAACTCTATAAACTCTGCATGTAAATGCAATCTCTTTTCTTTTTTACCATACAAATCATCACCAATAATAGGAGTATTCAATCCGTTTTTATGAGCAGCATGCATTCTTAATTGGTGAGTTCTTCCTGTAATTGGATAAAAGTGTACACGTGTTTTTCCGTTTTCTTTGTTGATGATTTTCCAATCTGTTTCTGCAGGTTTTCCAAAGGTGAAGTCAACTAATTGCTTTGGTCTGTCATTTAAATCTACACGCAATGGTAAGGTTATTTTTCCGCTGTTCTTAGATAAGTTTCCGTCTAATAGCGCAACATAACGTTTTTTAATAGTTCTATTTATAAACTGACTCTGTAGCGCTTTATTTGCTTCTTTTGTCTTGGTAAGTAACAAAACACCAGAAGTAGACATGTCTAGTCTGTGCACAATTAAAGGCCCAGTTGCACTTGGGTACTTCTCTTTAATTCTAGTATAAACAGAGTCTTTAATATCTTTCCCAGGAACCGACAAAAACTCTGCAGGTTTGTGAACAACTATTAAAGCATCATCCTCATAAATAATTTCTAAATCTTGTTTTTCAGATAAATTTTCTAACAACAAATTAGCATCCATTTCTGTATGAGCTAACATGTGTGTTAAAATAGGTTTACATCTTCCTTGGCAAGCAGGGTAATAATTTTTATGCTGTCTAACAGCTGCATTTGGTGCACTTCCCCACCAAAATTCTGCCATTGTAATGGGTGTTAAGTTATTGGAAAAAGCATATTGTAAAAGTTTAGGTGCAGCACATTCGCCAGAACCTGCAGGTGGTTTTACGGTAGGATTATTAAAAATAGCAAGCAAACTTTTCAATTCTTTTTGTTGATTTAAAAAGGCATATTTACTAAATAATGTCTGTTGTAAATAGTTCGATTTTTCTTTGCGTTCTTTTTTAAGCGAGGTAATTTTGTCTTCAAAAACTTTATACTCTTTGCTAATTTTTTCAATTTTAGCTTGGTAATATTCTTGTAGCTCTTTTATAAAAAACTGATTGTTATAACTTTCTTGGGTTAATTTTTTAGTCAGTTCTTTAAACGCTACTTCATTTAAAAGAGTAATTGCTTTCTTTTTTTGTGATTTTCTTTCGCTTTTAGCACGCTTCATTCTGTTGCGTTGAAAAGCTAAATCGGTTTGAATAATTGCCGTATTTTCTGCAATTATTTTTTTTAATTCTAAATATTTTTTATCTTTTTTTAAGACACCCAATTTCGCATTTATCGCATCAATCTCTAATTCTCCTTTGATGTAAAAACTACCAGATGTTCTCATGTTAAAAACAGGTGGAACAAATTTTTCTGGTAAACTTTTATCTGCCAATTTGCCGGAGAAAGCAGTTAAATAACCAATTTTATCTTGTTCATTTTTTACTACTAAAACACCAAACATTTTGCCAACGGCAAGCGCATTATTATTAATATCTAAGCCAAAATTATGTTCAAAATCTGTCTGATTTTCTAAATAGGACTGAACTTCTGTAGTTGCAATTTTTGCTAGAAGATGGGGTTCATAATAAAACGGGAATGTAAATTTTTCTGGAAGTGTTATTCCAGAAAGAGTCGTTTTAAAATGTTGAAAGTGTTTCAATAAATTTAATTTTTCTTTAAAAGTTGTTTTATTCCCGAGGATAAGAAGGGTTTTAAAGGCAAACTTGTCATAATAGTAAGATCTTCTAAAAGAGTGCTTTCATTTCCTAAGAAAGCTAAGATTTGTTCTGGTGAATTTTTCTGAAAAATTTTTGTAAAAATAGCCTTTCCGGTTAGTTTATTTGATAACAAAACATCAATTAGAGTTCGGTCATACCAATTGTATAATTTGTTTTCAAAAGAGGTATCTCTATTTAAATTATTTCCTAATTTTAAATTTGCTACAATTTCAGAAACATCTTTTTGAATAAATTGAAATGTATAACCACTGCTTGCTTTTGTAAAGCCACCAGCGGTGCCAATGTTTATAATATTCTTATCTGGATTCTTCTCAAACTTAGCTAAAGACATCGGGATTACTCCAAATTCTTCGTGAGAAATGCTGTAATTTTCAATTTTTAATTCTTCTTTAATGTACTTTTTTAAAGCGGTGTTGTACGTTTCTTTTTCTAAGACAGTAGTTGTAAAAAGAGTATATTCTATTAATGCTTCTGTGGTAGAAATTGGCAAGACATACATAAACGTAGTCCCATTTTTTTGAGATACCCTAAAGTCCATCAAGCGCCCAACATCCGAATTAAAAAAAGGAGTTGCTGTTTTAATTACCCAGCCTTTAAAATGTTGCAAAAGCGAATTCTCTTCGGTCATTTTAGGGTGGAATAGCCCCGTAGAGTTAAAAATATAATCACCTACATAAGACTTCTCTATCGTTTTTACAACAGCAGAATTTTCATCAGAAGTAATGGTAACGATACTTTCTTGTAAAAAAGTAACATTGTTAAATTTCTTGGAAAACTGCAATACAAAGTTATAAAAGTCAATGCTTTGTATCATTTTATAAGTGTAGGCACCTAAGTCTAATTGCTCTTCAAAATCGGTTGAAAGAAATGCCAAGGTATTCCACTTTGCGTGCACAATAGACTCAAACAAACCGGGACTTTTTTCCCAAAAGCACCAAGTTCTATCGTTACTGCTCTTGGTGTCTTTATCTATAATTAAAATAGATTTATTTTGCAATGTAGGTTCTTGTAATATTCTGTACAGCAAACTTAAACCTGCACAACCCGCACCCGCAATAATAAAATCGTATTTCATCTGTTTCTGCTTCCTGTTATTTTAAAAATCGATTATACCAACTTTCTTCAATCGCTATTTCCCAAAAACTATCAAAATCTTGTTTTGTGTTCACTAGATTATCAAAAATAACAGATTTACCTGTTAAAGCTTTATTTTTAAGTAACTTTTTAAAGTCTTTTAAATCTTTATACTGCACATGCTCTCCTTGTTTAAAACAAACATTCATTCGATCTAAAAGGGCTACTTCATACGTTTCTTGTAAACTTAAAATAAAAGAAACAGAGGCATCAATATCTGCATTAGATAATTCTGTAGCAATATCATCTGCAGTTATGATAATAAATCTATTGTATAGAAATTTATAAGAGGCTTTAAAAGAGGTGTCATCTGATTTCCAACTTTCTATAAATTTTTTTATTTTTTCTGCTATTACTTCAATTTCATTAGGATAAAACTTTCTACTAGAAGGGTACACCCATACTTTGGCATCTTCAGGTATTTCTTCAAAATCTACAAACATCGTTTTATATTTAAAGTACAAAGGTAACTAAAAGAAAAACCGCAAACAGAAAATCAGTTTGCGGTTTTTTATGAATTTTAAAAAGATTAGTTTTCTTGTGCAGAAAGTTTTGCAACTAAATTCACAAAATCTTCTTGTACACTTTTACCTTTGTCTTTGTTGTACCAAACTTGTAAATCTTGTTTAAATTGGGGGTCTAATGCCCCGTTTTTTTCTTTATAAGCTACCACCATTTTTGTCGCTATAGTTGGTCTTGGCCCCCATAAATCTAACACATTATTATCTTTGTCTAACGCAATTAACTTCGGAATGCTTCTGCCTCCATTGGTTAAAAATAAATCCATTAGATCTAAATTCTCATCTCTTAAAACTATTTTCAAATCAATGTTAGCGGTATCGGATGCTATTTTATTAAGAATAGGTAAACTTTGTGCAGCATCTCCGCACCAACCTTCTGTAAGCACTAACCAAGTTTGTGGTTGCTTTACTTTTTGAAATTCTTGAATGGTTTCTTCAGAAATTTTAATGGTTTTATCTAACCGTTTCATTCTTCTATCATTTAACATGCTGTAATTGGTTAAATCTTCAGATTGCTCCGGACCGGTAGATTTTCCTTCAGTTAATAAATTACGTACTAAACTTCTATAGCCCTTGTATGATATTGCTGTTTGTAAACTATTTTCTATAATTTTTTTCATAAATATAAGATACTGAATTTGATAAATTAGACGTGTAATTTTCTATAACTTACAGGGGTGTTTTAGAGTATTAATTGGTGCTTATGAAGAAGTAATTTAATTAAATGTAAGTTTTAATTAGAATTTTATATTTTTTGTTATGGTTTTCTTAAAAGAGAATAGTTTGCTATTAATTTGTGTATTTTTGAGTTTTAAACAGAGTTGTGAAATATATATATCTTTTAGTACTACTTGTTTTTACATTTTCTTGCCAGAATAATGAAGGGAAGGATGCAGAAAAAAAACCCAAACCATTAATGAGTATTGCAGAAATGCATACTGCGACAGAAAATGTTTTATCTACGCACTTAAAAGAGGTAAAAGATTGGAATGAGCTACAAGACATCGATTCTTTTTTTGTAAAGTTTAGAAAAATTACACCTAATGAGGCGTTAAGCAATGCTATAGAGTTAAAAGATTTAATTAAGCGATTAAAAGATAGTGTAAAACCAGAAAAATTTAAAATACCTTCTTTAACAGCAAGAATTAATATTTTATACAATGAAGCATTAAGGTTAGCCGATTTAACAAGAATAGGAGCTATAAAGGCTCAAGAAGTAAATACTCAGGTAGATAAAACCATGGATGCCTTTTCAAATATAAACACCAAAATAAATACTATTTTGGCAAAAATGAGATTTGAAAATGAAATTGATATAGATGTTACATTTATTGGTTTAGACACTACAAAAATGGATGCGTTTTTTAACAAACCAATAAAGCAGATAAAAGAAGTAAACCTGTTAAAATCTATAAAATTTATAAAGCCTAAAACATCTATAAAAGAAAAATCCGAGAAAAGATTTTTAAAGAAAAATAGACTATTTAACGGTTTAGAAAAAAAGAAACAATAAGCATGAAAAAAGCAATAATTTTAGGTGTAAGTATCTTTTTATTCTGTGCTTGTGTAACTTCTAATAAGGTTAAAACAGATAAAAGTGCAATCAGAAAAGAAGTGAACACACTTTTAGTTAATTGGCATAAAGCGGCTTCAGATGCAAATTTTAAGGAGTATTTTAGAGTACTAGATAGCACTGCTGTTTATATAGGAACTGCAGCAGAAGAAATTTGGACGAAAGAACAGTTTGCCAATTTTAGCAAGCCTTATTTCGATAAAGGAAAAGCATGGTCTTTTACAACACTAGAGCGTAATATATACATAAGTGAGTCAGCAAATATAGTTTGGTTTGATGAGCTTATAGATACTTGGATGGGCACCTGTAGAGGTTCTGGTGTATTAGAAAAGAAAGAAGATTCTTGGAAAATTAAGCAATATGTGCTTTCTGTAGCGATCCCAAATGATGATATTCAAGCAGTAATTGATATTAAAAAGAAGAACGATGCTATTTTCTTAAAGAAGTATTAAGAAACTACTTCATTTACAACTTTGTAAATTAAATTGCTTTCAAAGCCTTTTCGCATTAAGAAGTCAATTAGTTTTTTCTTTCTTTTATAAATATTCGGTTCAGAAATTACTTCGTTTCTGTTTTCTGTAATTCTGTAAATGGTTGCAATATATTCAGTTTCATCAATCTCTTTTAAAGCTGTTTTTAAATTGTAAGCAGAAATATCTCTAAACTTTAATTCTCTAACAATGCGTTGTTTCCCCCAACTTTTAATTCTGAATTTACCCCTTGCATAACTTTTAGCAAAACGTTCTTCATTTAAAAAATTATCTTTTATTAGACTTAAAAGAATCAATTCTCTAGCCTCAGGTATTACTTGATATTCGCGCATTTTTTGTTCTACTTCTTTATGGCATCGGTCTTGGTAAACGCAATAATTTTCTAACTTTCGCTTAATTTCATCAACAGTAAAAGATTTTTTATTTTTTTCAAACATTGCCTCGAAAATACAAAAAGAGGATGAATTCGAAATGATTTCACCCTCTTTTAAATATAAATTATATTCGTTTTAATTTTCTAATTACATATTTTGTACCTCTTCCTTTAACAAGCCTTTTATTCTCATTTTAAACTTTGTAACTAAAAAGAATAAAATTGGAACAACTACTAAGGTTAAGAAGGTTGCAATGAACAAACCATAAATAACGGTTTTTGCTAAGGGCCCCCAAAAAACTACATTATCACCGCCCATATAAATATTTGCATCAAACTCGCTAAACAAGGTAAAGAAGTTAATGTTTAAACCAATTGCCAGAGGTATCAATCCTAAAATAGTAGTAATTGCAGTTAATAAAACGGGTCTTAAACGCGCCTTACCAGCTTTTACAACGGTCTCATACAAACTAGTTAAAGGTAAATACGCTGCTTCAGAAATACCATCTTGTATTTTTCTTCTTTGTATTAATAACTCTGTGTAATCTAGGAGGACCACACCATTGTTTACAACAATACCTGCCAAAGAAATAATACCCACCATCGTCATCATAATTACGAATGGTGCACCTGAAATTACCAAGCCACCAAACACACCAATAAAACTTAAAAAGATGGCCAACATGATAATTCCTGGTTTAGAGACCGAATTAAATTGAAATATTAAAATAAAGAAAATTAGCATTAATCCTGTAAAAAAAGCACCAACTAAAAACGTCATTTGTTTGTTTTGTTCTTCAATTTGGCCAGTATAATCTATTTTAATTCCTTCAGGTAAATTACTAAAACTCTTCATAGAATTCTGAATTCTTGCAACTACCGCGCCCGCATCTGTCTCTCCTGGAGACAAAGCAGAATATACAGTTACTACTCTTTTTACATCTTTGTGCTTTATCGCACTAAAACCAGAACTGTTGGTTTGCCTTGCTACTGCAGAAACTGGTATTTCTTTAATTTTACCTGTTGCAGGGTCTCTAAATGTAATTTTTTGATTAAAAACAGCACTTTTGTTATAGCGATCTTCTTTGTTAAAACGGACATATATATCATAGTCTTCTCCATCTTTTTTATAAATACCAGCTTTGTTTCCAAAAATAGCAGCTCTTAATTGTTGCCCAACTTGGCCTGTTGAAACTCCTAATTCTCCTGCTTTTTTTCGATCTACCAAAACTTGCATTCCTGGCTTCGATTTGTTTACATCAATTTTTAATTCATCAATACCAGAAATACTTTGCGTATTTAAGTAGTCTCTCATTCTTTCTGCAGTAATAATTAATTCTTCGTAATTTTCGCCATTTAGTTCTATATTAATAGGTGCACCTGCTGGTGGGCCATTTGCATCTTTTTCAACAGAAATTAAAACTCCCGGATAAATACCTACCAAAGCAGCTTGTACTTTTTGTCTTAAAATTTCACTGTCTTTACCTTTTCTGTATTTATACTCTCGCATAGAAGCGGTAATTTTTCCTTTGTGAGGCATTTCTGCAGAAGAACCACCATCTGTTTGCGGATTCCCAGCACCTTCACCCACTTGAGAAACTACACTTTCTACCATGTAGTTGTAATCATTGGTTGTGTACATGTCTTGATTTAAAACACTGTATACCTTTTGCTCAATTTTTTCTGCAATCTCGTTTGTTTTTTCAATATCAGTTCCTTCAGGATACTCGATATACACAATAATTTGATTTGGTTTATTATCAGGAAAAAACTCAACTTTAGTTCTTTGTTCTCCTAAAGACCAACCAAAACCAGCAAAAGCAATAAATAACAGTGCAAAAGTTCCGATGACCAACACATAAGGCTTCCACCCAGAAAGTGCTTTTTTCAATTGTTTTTCATACCAGTTTTCTAAAGAAACTAAGGTGTTTTTTTGAAAGTAATTTGCAGCTTTTCTTAAAACCAAACGATATACCCAAAGCATAATTGCTGTGAATATAATTAAGGTTCCTAAAGCATTGTATGCGCCGCCAAAGAAGAAAATTAACAACCCAATAACTGTCATAATACTGGTTAGCCTGATAATACTTTTTATAGGCATGTCTTTGTCTTCGGTTTTCATGAATTGAGAAACCAATACCGAGTTAAAGAAAATAGCTACAAACAAAGAAGACCCTAAAACAATAGATAAGGTTATAGGTAAAATAACCATGAATTGCCCCATAATTCCTGGCCAAAGGCCTAAAGGAATAAATGCTGCAACGGTGGTTGCTGTAGAAATAATAATAGGAAATGCAATTTCTCCAATTCCTTTTTTAGCAGCTTCTGTTCTAGACATTCCTTCCTCGTCCATTAAACGATACACATTTTCAACAACTACAATTCCGTTATCTACCAACATTCCTAGACCCATAATAAGGCCAAAAAGTACCATTGTATTTAGCGTATATCCTAAAGCTCCTAAAATCATTAAAGACATAAACATAGACATTGGTATTGCAAAACCAACGAAAAGGGCATTTTTAAATCCTAGGAAAAACATTAAAACAATCACTACTAAAATTACTCCAAAAATAATATTGTTTACCAAATCATCTACTTGGCCAATTGTTTTTGGAGATTGATCATTTGCAATGGTTACTTTTAAATCTTTTGGAAAAATAGCAACTTTTGCATTTTGCACAATCACCCCAATTTTATCTGCAGCAGCCACCATGTTTTCTCCAGATCTTTTCTTAACATCTAGCATTACCACAGGCGCGCCACTTTCTCTTGCATAAGTGGTTTTATCTTTGTCTTTAAAAGAGATTTCTGCAACATCTTTTAAATAAATAGGATTTCCGTTTTCTGCTTTAATTACAAAATCTCCTAAATCAGAAGGTTGGTCAATTTCACCAATAATACGAATGGTTCTTCTTTGCTGACTTGTAATAAAGTTACCAGCAGACATGGTTATATTTCCACGGTTTATAGCATTTGAAATATCATCAAAACTAACTTTTGCAGCCATCATTTTGTAAATATCTACAGCAACCTCTACTTCTTTGTCTTGCGCACCACGAATGGCTACTTTTTTTATTTCTGTTAAATCTTCAATTTCATCTTGTAAATACTCTCCAAATTCCTTTAATTTAGAAACTGGATAATTACCAGAAATATTAATATTTAGAATTGGTACTTCTTCAGACATGCTCAATTCAAAAACATTAGGCGTTACTTTTGCGCCATTAAATGTAGGCCAATCTTCACCTGCAGTCTCTTGATCTATTTCATCTTTTACTTGCTGTTTTGCTTTATCAACAGGAATACTCTCATCAAACTCAACAGTAATAATAGAATAATCTTCTTGCGATGTAGAGGTGATTTCTACCACATTACTTACCGATTTAAGTTTGTCTTCTAAAGGGTTTGTAATCAGTTTTTCTATATCTTCTGCAGTGTTACCAGGGTATACAGAACTAATATAAATCTTGGTTTCGTTAATTTCTGGAAAGTTTTCTCTTGGCATTGTAAAGTATGCAGTAACTCCTAAATAAAGAATTAAAAACATCGATACGTAAATAGTAGTCTTATTATTTATAGCCCAAGAAGAAAGCTTAAATTCTTTCTCTACTTGTTTATTTTTGTTTTTCATTTTTCTACTATTTATTAAGCACTTTTACAACTTGTCCGTTATTTATACTTCTTGCGCCTTCCATCACTATTTCTGCTCCTGCTGCAAGGTTATTCGTAACTTCAATAAAATCTCCTTGTGTTTTACCGGTTTCTATAACTAATCTTTCTGAAATCGCCTCATTATTGTCTTTTTTATCTCTTATAACATAAATAAACTGGGCTCCTTTTGCATTTTCAGAAATAATACTTTGCGGTATTAAAATGGCATTTGCATTTGTATAGTCGTTTAATTTTAATCTAGCAGTTAAGTTTGGTTTTACTTTTCCGTTTAAATTAGGAACCCCTATTTCTATTTTAAAAGAACGATTACTTGGATTTATAAAGTTCCCAACTTGTCTTACTTTAGAGGCTACGGTTTCTCCTAAAATAGGAAAGTTTACAGTAACCTTTTTACCTTTAGTAATACTACTAATATAGGTTTCTGGAACTTCTGTTTCTATATACATGTTAGAAAGATTTATAATTCTAAAAATTTCTGAACCCATTCCTGGTGCCACTACAACACCTCTTTCTTTAAAAACATTGTCTATAATTCCTGTAAAAGGAGCTCTAATAGTGGCTTTTTCTAATTGATTTTTTAACTGATTTACCACACTAGTTTGTGCTTCAAAAGAAGTTTTTGCTTGAAGAAATTGCATCTCAGATCCAATTTTTTGAGACCACAATCTTTTTTGACGTTCGTAGGTAGTTTTTGCCAACTCTGCGTTTGCATTAAGTTGGGCAAGTTGTTCAGACATTCCGCCATCATCTATGTTTGCTAAAATTTGTCCTTTTACAACTTGTTGTCCTTTTTTTACAAAAACCGTTTTTAAAATCCCAGGCATTTCGGGGTAAATTAAAACATTTTGTTTTGTTTGCACATTTCCTTGCAACTCTATGAAATGGGTGAATACAGTTTCTTTTGCGGTAAAAGAGGTTATTAGTGGTATATTTTTGTCTGCATTTAAAGCATCTAAATGGTCGTTTAATTTTTTTAAATCGACAGATATTGCTTGTTGTTTTGCGTCTAATGCTGCTTTCTTAGATTTTATTTGAGCAAGATCATTAGTGGCTAAAATACCGGCTACAGAAGTTGCTTTTTTACCTTCACAAGAAGTTAAAATTAGCACAGTTAAAAGTGTGAAATATATGTTTTTCATAATAATTTAGTTATTTAATTTGTAGGTTTAATGCGTTTTCTAAGGTTGCTTTTTTTGCAATTATGCTTAACATAGATTGAATGTAATTTTGCTGTTGTGCGTATAATTGATTTTGTGCTTGTAATAAATCGAAGCTAGAAGAAATACCTTCAAAAAATTTAATACGCTGTTTTTTTTCTATGCGTTGCGCTAAATTTACATTTCTCTTTGAAGTCTGGTAGTTTTCGATACTTAATTGATACTCATTTTTTGCTTTTTTAGCTTGCAGAGCAAGGCGCTGTTTCGTTTCTTCTAACCTTATGTCTGCGGTATTTAAGGCTATTTTTGCCTGAGCCGTTTTTGCTTTTCTACTAAAGCTGCTAAAAATAGGGACATTTAAACTTACGCCTAACAAAGAAGAATCAAACCATTGCTGATTGTTATTTAGAAATGTAAAAGAGTCAGAAAAACCTTGCCTGCCGTAATTTACAAAGGCACTTAAACTTGGTAAATATTTGCTTTGCTCTAATTTCATCATTAAACGTTTTGTTTCTCTGTCGTTCTCAGAAATCTTAAAATCAATATGATTAGAAAAATCAAATGTTTTACCAATTAATTCTAAATTTATATTGTTTTCTGCTAAACCATCTAAGGAATCTGTTAATAGCAGTTTTGTATTAATAGCGTTTCCTAGAGAAATATTTAGCATTTGATATGCAATTTCTTTCATTCTAATGACACTATTTCGTTGATTTTTTAAATTTCCTAAAGTAATTTCTAGCTGTTCGACATCTTCTTCCTCATTAAAACCATTTTCATAAATTTTTTGAGCATCGCTATAGTTTTTTTCTAAAATTTTAATATTTTCCTTTAAAATTTCAATGCTTTTTTCTGTAACTAAAATATTTCCATAAGCATTAATAACAGCCTCTCTGGTTAATAACTCTGTTTTTTCTTCTGCTTGTTTCGATATTTTCAGAAAGGTTTTAGAGGCTTGTAAGGCTACTAAATAAGAGCCATCAAACAGAAGTTGTGTTAAAGTTACAGAAGCATTTAGGTTTTGTTTGGTGCCAAAAACTACCGGAATAAATCCGTCTGCTACTGCAGGACTACTTTCTCTATTGATATCAAAAAACTCTTCCACAGTTTCTACAACAGATTCTCTATTGTCAAAAGCTGCAGCCGGTAATAAAGAAACAGGCTGTTTTAAAAAATTCTGATAATCTAATCTTGCATTTACTTGTGGCAAACCACTAGCGGTGGTTTCCCAAACGATTTCTTTCGCTTTTTCAATATCATTTTTAGCTATTTTTGTGTTGTAACTATTCTTTAAAGCATAATCAATTGCTTCTTTTAAAGAAAGTTGTAGGGTCTTTTCTTGTGCATTTGCAACATGTATAAAAAAGACGGTAAAAAGTACCAGTACTATTTTTTTCATTTGTTATTTATTTCTGTATTAATTGTTTTTTTAATTCTTGTACTCCTCTTTCTGTAGCAATTCCTCTAATATGATATTCTAGGTAATAATTCATTAATGTATTCATAGAGTAATCTATTAAAGGAAATAACTCTATATTTTTGATACCTACCATTCCGTTAAAATAAATTCTAGAGGTAAATTCTAAATCTATTCCCTCTCTATACAACCCTAAATCAATTCCTTTTTTCAGATTGCTTAGTACGCAAACTTGCATTACGTCAAATTGTTTTTGTGTTAAAGAGGCATAGATTTTAGGGTAATATTTTTGAAGTTGGTATTGTGGTGAAGATTTTTCGTCTTTTAAATGCTTCATAATAAATCTTTTGATTGAAAATATTTCTTCAATAGGATTCATTTTTAATTCACAAATAGTATCAATTCCACAACTAACAGTATGAAACATATAATCAGTTACTGCAGCAACCAATTCTGTTTTATTCTCAAAATATTTATAAATTGTTTTTTTTGAAACGCCTAATTTACTGGCAATTTCATCCATAGTAACACTCTTAAAACCTAAGTTTAAGAACAATTCATTGGATGTTTCTAATATTTTATGTCTCATAATTCGAGTGCAAAGATACAACTGGAAACTTTAGAAACAAAAAAAGTTTCCAAAGTTTTAAGCATTTTTTAACGTTTCATTATAGAAGTAGTATTTCTTTATATTATTTTTACAAAAAATTATCGATTTGGACATTTTACATTATCAAAAGGAATTTCTATCTTACTTAGAATCAAAACAATGGATTCATGAGCCTAAAAATTTATATGAACCAATAGATTATATTTTAAAATTAGGAGGAAAAAGGATGCGCCCAGTATTAACTTTAATGGCAGCAGATATTTTTTCTAGCGATTTTAAAAAAGCATTGCCTGCAGCTTTAGCTGTGGAGGTTTTTCATAATTTTACGCTAATTCATGACGATATTATGGATGCTGCACCTTTAAGAAGAGGCAAAGCTACAGTGCATGAGAAATGGGATACCAATACAGGAATTCTTTCTGGAGATGCCATGTTGATTCTAGCATACCAATATTTTGAGAATTATGAACCTGCTGTTTTTCAGAAATTAGCAAAACTTTTTAGTAAAACAGCTTTAGAAGTTTGTGATGGACAGCAATTAGATGTAGATTTTGAGACTAGAAATGACGTTACGATACCTGAGTATATTAACATGATTCGTTTAAAAACATCTGTTTTGGTTGCTGCCGCTTTAAAAATGGGTGCAATCGTTGCAGAGGCAAATGATGAAAACGCCAATTTAATTTACGATTTTGGTTTAAATCTAGGGCTTGCATTTCAATTACAAGACGATTATTTAGACACCTTTGGAGATCCAAAAACATTTGGAAAACAGGTTGGAGGAGATATTATAGAAAATAAAAAAACATATTTATATTTAAAGGCGCTAGAAGTTGCAACAGAAGATGATAAAGGAAAGTTAGCATATCTATACAGAAAAAAATTAGCAGATAGCGTAGATAAGGTTTCCGACGTTCAAAGAATCTTTGAATTAAACGATATTCCTTTATTAATAAAAGAAGAGATTAAGATTTACACAGAAAAAGCTTTTAATACTTTGGCTGAAATGAACATTAAAGATACAGATAAACAGCGTCTTAAGGATTTTGGTTTGTGGTTAATGAATAGGTCTGTTTAAGATTTTTGTTTTTTATTGTGTTTTTTTAAAATAAAGAGTACATTTGCACCCAATAATTTTGGTCCCATAGCTCAGCTGGTTAGAGCATCTGACTCATAATCAGAGGGTCCTTGGTTCGAGCCCAAGTGGGACCACATTATAAAACCAAGCCTTACAGCAATGTAGGGCTTTTTTTGTAGTAGTTATACTAACCAAATATACTAAAAAAGGGGTTAACTACCACTTTACTGCCACTTATATGACAGTAAAAACCCAAAAAAATCACATTAATTTATTTAATTTCTGAGCTTCATCTCTTAAATATATCGGTTTTCTTTTGAGGGTGAGTCTTCCTGAAATGGTATATTACCCGATAGTTCTATATATCTAAATATTTTAAAACTTACTTTTATTGAATCGTTATACTTAAGGCAACGTTTAAACACGTATTAAATAGGGAGTTAATAGATGTATCAACCCCCTGTTTTGTTTAGGCTTATAAAACTTCGTGCAGTGGAAACCCCTTACGTCTTGGTGTAGATTATTTTTTACACTCATAATGTTTCACATCAATTAAATACCAACTGTTTTTATATTCTACTTTCTCAAGTAATTTTGAAACTCTATATTAAAACCATTTTCTTTTATAATTTTAGTTGTTTTATGCCATTCAGTATATTCTCATTTATATAAAAAAATACTAACTTCAAAACTTGTTGCAATAATACTTTATGTTCAATTTCTGTTCAATTTCCGTTCAATTCATTGTTATGTTAGTATTGCAAAAAATTGTTCCTCTATAGAGAGAGAGAGAGAGAGTACTTCTTTATATTTCTTCTTAAGACTTTTGAGACTAAAAATCAACATAATCAACATTAGTATTGATAATCAGATAGTTAGATAAAATTAAATAACATTTAAACAACATCGATATGTTAAACTTTCAACATAGTGGTTTGGTATAGATAAAAAAAAG